>NZ_JH417780.1:0-25550 GCF_000239295.1 Flavonifractor plautii ATCC 29863 | reverse complement strand
CCTGTCGAAAAGACCTTTTCGACAGGCTGAGCGGCGCCGGCTCCATACGGGAACCGGCGCCGCCTCTTGTATCTATCAGGCGTTGAATACATACTTGTCCAGGCGGGCGAAGGCCTCCTGAACACGGGAGAGGGGGAGGGCAAGATTCATGCGGATGTGGCAAGGGCCGTGAAAACGGCGGCCATCCTGCCAAGCTACCCCTACATCAGAGCCAGCCTTTTGCAGCTCTTCAATGGTCTTCCCATGTGCTTCACACCATTTGGTGCAGTCGAGGAAAAGCATATAAGTGCCCTGAGGCTTGGTGACCTGAATACCTTTGTATTGCTCCCAAATGTGTTCGCAGGCGAAGTCCACATTATTCGCGAGTACCTGGTTCAACTCATCCACCCACTCGTAGCCCTCCGGCTTGTAGGCACCGATCAGGGCGTGCATGGAAAGTACGTTTATCTCGTTGTAGTGGCACAAGGAGCTCTCCTTATCCACCCGATCTCGGAGCCACTTGCTGTAGATGATGTGGTAAGACCCGATCAGGCCCGCCAGATTGAACGTCTTGGAGGGAGCATAGAGGGCCACTGTGTGCTCCTTGGCGTAGCTGTTGACCATCTGTGTGGGGATGTGCTTCTGACCGGGGCGGATGATATCAGACCAGATCTCGTCCGAGATAACATAGACACCATGCCGCTGGAAGATCTCCATGGCCTTCTCCAGCTCCCAACGCTCCCAGACCCGGCCTGTGGGGTTGTGGGGGGAGCAGAATAGTGCGGTGTGAATGTGGTTGGCCACGATCTTCTTCTCCATGTCCTCGAAGTCCATGCGCCAAATGCCTTGCTCGTCCTGAACCAGTGGAGAGAGGACGATGGAATACCCGGCATTGGTCAGACAGGATGTAAAGCCGCTGTAGGTGGGGGAGTGAACCAGCACGTTGTCACCCCTGGAGCAGAGTACATTGAGTGCGCTGACCACACCACCCAGCACGCCGTTTTCATAGCCGATGTGCTCCTTGGTTAGGCCAGTGACACCGTTGCGCTTCTCGTGCCACTGGACGATGGAATCATAGTATTTGTCGGTGGGAAAGAAGTACCCGAAGGAAGGGTGCTGAGCCCGGGCGATAATCGCCTCTGTGATGGTGGGGACCACAGGGAAGTTCATATCTGCCACCCACATGGGGATTATATCAAAGCCTTCCTTTGGCCTTGCGGGCGCAATGACATGGGCACCCACATTGTCATAGGCCGCTGCATCCTTTCCGCGGCGGTCCAATATGCTGGTGAAATCATACTTCATTTTGTAATCCTCCTTCGTCTTTTTTACGACCGATGCCAGTCAAAATTGCGGCCCAGTATACTACAATCAGGCCAATACAGAAAAAGTTGTAGGGAATAAAATTCAACATGGTAAAGTCATCGCCCACAACACCGGTTCCCATTGCAACCGCCAGTGCGGTCAAGGTGTTGACGCCGTGGGGAACCATCCAGGAGATGCCGCTGGCAAAGCCCGCGATATAGTTGGCGGCGCGGGTTCGGGCAATATGGAAGGGCTTCATGATGTTGCGGACGATGGGGCTGATAAAGGCGATCGTGGACATACCGCTGCCAATGATCGCACAGAAAATACAGGTGAACACCCCGGAAACCGTTTCCGCCATTCTGGGGGTCTTGGCGTGTCTGACCATAAAGGTCTGGAAACTGTCCAGCACGCCCACCTCCTCAGTCAGTGCGAGTACTACGAAGATCAGGGCCATAAAGACTAAAACATCCATCAGGCTGAGGGTACCGGAGGCCAATAGGCCGTCAGCGGCAAAGATGCTCGCCACGTCCGAATAGCCCAGGATCAGCAACAGGATGATGCCCAGCAGATCGCCTACCACAAGGGCTACCAAGAAGTTTGTCTTGCGCAGGATGAGTACGGCCACCAGGATGGGAATGATGATAAAGATAAGGCCCAGGGAGGAGGAACTGTCCACACTTAGGGAGGCCAGATCAACCCCCTTGGTTGTTGCAAGACCAAATACAAAGAACAGGATGAGGGCGGGTATCCCTGCGGCCAGACTGTACCAGACACGGGTGCGCACCGCGGCGATGATATCCACCTCCTGTCCGATGGAGGAGGTGATGGTCACGTCGGAAATGGGGGAGAGGTTATTACCGAACTCGGAGCCGGAACAGATGGCACCCAGGACTAGGCCGGCGGGACAGCCCATCTGCACACCCATTGGGAACAGCATGGGCATCGTGGCCAAGAGGGCGGCCGCCGAGCTGCCCGTCACAGTGGACATTACCGCACACAGTACGAAGGTCACGCAGGGGATAATGGCAGGTGGGATATTGACCAGACTCACAAGATAGACCAGGCCATCCACCAGGTGGGCGGCCGTTAGGATCTGTGACAGGATACCGGCCGCAATGAAAATGGGAAATAGCATGGTGAAGGACGGATTAGCAAAGCCTTTCATAACTGCTTTCGCATAGCGGTTTTTATCCTTAAACACGAGCAGACCAATGACCATGGCCATGAAGCCTGCTCCCCAGAAGTTTCGTAGGGAACTCATTCCGGTAAAGCAGAGGACAACGATTGCTGCGATCATTCCCAGCAGTGGAAGTATCCCGCCGACCTTCCCTCCATAGGTTTCTGCGTACTTTTTTTCAGCTTCCATTTGACATCTCCCTCTCTTGGTAATTTGCTAAATCCTTAATAATTAAGCATCTTTATAATATGACAAATAAGAAATAAGTCAAGAAAATTTTTATATATTTTAGATACTTCTTTATAGTGAATAAATATTTGCCTTTTGTTTTGTGGATTATCCACAACAAAGAAGCCGGGCGGTCATACCCCCGGCTTCTTTTGTGTCAATCCTAAATAATCCCGGCTCCGCCTCACATCATCCTGATATGCCTCGTTCAGTTTCCGCTGTACCATCAGATGGTGTTCCAACTCCTCGGGAGAAAAATTGCTCAACAATTGAAAGGTGGCCTCCTGACAGGACTGGTTGAAAGCTGTGTGCGCCTGGTAGACCTGTTTGCCGCTCTCGGTCAGGTATAGATTATAAATCCGGTTGTTCTCTGCGTTGCGTACCTGCTCCACCCAGCCCTTGGCCCGCAGCTTGCGCACGATCTGGGAGCAGGCGCTGGGAGTCTTTTTCAGAATGGCGGCCAGCTCGGTGACGGTGATCTCCGGGTGCTCACCGATGAGGTCGATGATATGGGCCTCCGACTGATAGAGAATGTGAGCCCCGTAACGGTGGGGGAGGGAGTCGTATTCATACATCAGGTCATAGGCCTCGTCCTGGGCCGCCCAGATTTGCCCGAGCAGAGCCTCCCGCTGCTGTTCCATAGTCCGCGTCCTCTTTTCTGTCAAACTGTTCCTATTATAGCTGGTTTAGGCCGGGGATGCAAGACGGGACGGGCGTTCATTTGCCGTCGTGGTTGACGGCCCGGTTAATGGCGGAGAGGATGCCCTTGAGGGGGGCCAGGTTGATGTTATGGCTCATGCCCACGCCGAACCAGTCCCTGCCGTTCTCGTCCTGGAGGTGGATGTAGGCCACAGCCTGGGAGTCAGAGCCCTGCTTGACGGCGTGCTCCTTGTAGTCGATGAAGGTGAAGCGGTCCATCTTCTGGCCGTGGATGGCGTTGAAGAAGGCGTCAATGGGGCCGTTGCCGGAGCCCTGGACCTGGAACACGGTGTCGGTGTGGCGGATGGCGCCGGCGAAGGTGACGTGGGAGTGGCCCTCCTCGTCGGTAAACTCGGCGAAGGAGTGCTGCACCAGCTGATAGGGCTTCACCGCGTCGATGTAATGGGCCTTGAACAGGTCGTAAATGGCGTTGGGCTTCAGCTCCTTGCCCACCCAGTCGGTCTCCACCTGGACGATGTGGCCGAACTCCGGGTGCATGGCCTTGGGGAGATCGAAGCCGAAGGAGTGCTGCATGACGAAGGCGGAGCCGCCCTTGCCCGACTGGGAGTTGATGCGGATGATGGGCTCGTACTGGCGGCCCACGTCGGCGGGATCGATGGGCAGATAGGGCACCTCCCAGTACTCGGTGCCGCTCTCCTCCATGTAGCGGGTGCCCTTGTTGATGGCGTCCTGGTGGGAGCCGGAGAAGGCGGTGAACACCAGCTCACCCACATAGGGCTGCCGCTCGCCGATCTTCATCTTGGTGACCCGCTCGTACACGTCGCGGATTTTATTGATGTCGGAGAAGTCCAGCTTGGGGTCCACGCCCTGGGTGTAGAGGTTGAGGGCCAGGGTCACCATGTCCACGTTGCCGGTGCGCTCGCCGTTGCCGAACAGGGTGGCCTCCACCCGCTCGGCCCCGGCCAGCAGGCCCAGTTCAGCGGTAGCCACGCCCTCGCCCCGGTCGTTGTGGGGGTGCAGGGAGATAATGGCGCGGTCCCGGCCGGGCAGCCTGGAGATAAAGTACTCAATTTCGTCAGCGAAGTAGTTGGGCATACAGTTCTCCACGGTGGTGGGGAGGTTGAGGATCACCTTGCGCTCCGGCGTGGCACCGATGGCCTCGATCACCGCCTGGCAGATCTCTACGGCGGCGTCCATCTCGGTGCCCATGAAGGACTCCGGGGAGTACTCGTACCGCAGATCCATCCCCGCGTCGAGGGCGGGCTGGCTCAGCTCCCGGATGAGCCGGGCGGCGTCCACGGCGATCTTTTTTACGCCCTCCACGTCGGTGTGGAAGACCACCTTCTGCTGGAGGGTGGAGGTGGAGTTGTAGAAGTGGAAGATCACATGCTTGGCCCCGTCAATGGCCTCGAAGGTGCGGCGGATGAGGTGCTCTCTGGCCTGTACCAGCACCTGAATGGTCACGTCGTCGGGGATGTGTCCACCCTCGATCAGGGTGCGGATGAACTCGTACTCCGTCTCGGAGGCGGAGGGGAACCCCACCTCGATCTCCTTGACGCCGATGTCCACCAGGGTGTGAAACAGCTCCAGCTTCTCCCGGACGTTCATGGGGTCAATGAGGGCCTGGTTGCCGTCCCGCAGATCCACCGAGCACCAGACGGGGGGCGCTTTCAGCTCCCTGTCGGGCCAGGCGCGGCGGGCCATCTTGAGGGGGACGAAGGGGATGTACTTCTCGTGTGCGGGCTTCATAACAATTCCTCCTGTTTACTGGGGCCAGGGTACGAAAAAACGCCCCTGACCAAATTCCTGGTCAGGGGCGTAAAATTTACGCGGTACCACCCTGCTTCCGCCCATTGTCACCAAGGGGCGCTCATGGCCTCCAACAAGGCCGCGGCCGGTAACGTGGCCGTGACGGCCCGCCCTACTGCCTGGGGTTCGGACGGGCGGCTCCGGGCTCAGTATCCGCGCGCTTCCCCGCGCCGGTTCGCACCGACCACCGGTTCTCTGAGCGGGACGGGACGCGCCTTCTTCCCATCATTGCCTGTTTGGGATGTAATTGCACTTATTTTAGCCGGGGAAAGGGAATTTGTCAAGAGGCAGTTTCCGTGCCGGGGAGGGAGGGCTCCAGCGCGATGGAGCGGCAGCTTCCGTCCTGCCAGGAGCCCCAGGGGTAGCAGTCCGGGGGGTGGTTGCCGTACAGGCTGGAGGTGTAGCCCCCCAGGTATTCCAGGCCGTCGGCGGTGTAGACTGCCAGGAAATATTCCGATTTCGTGCTCGGACAAGGGCCAGTGATGGCCAGCCGGGTTCCGTCATAGCACAGGCTGAGCCTGGAGGAAGGGGTGCTCAGGGGGCAGCCCAGGGAGGACTGGAGGGAGGTGTCCGCCGTAAAGTCCACCACCCATGCGCCGCTCCGACGGTTGAGCACGGCCAGAAAGTCGCCCGCGGACAGGAGGCAGAAAGAGCCGTCAGACTGTGGGAACACCTGTGGGTGGGGCGCGCCCTCCGCCGCGGGAAAGAGCTCCTGGGTGGCAACAGGGGTGAGTGTGTCTACGTCCAGCAGGGTGAGAAGAAACGCGCCCTTCTCCTCGGTGAGAAGAAAGAGGGTACCGTCCCCATCCGACCAGAAGGCCATGGCCCGGCCTCCGTTGGGGATGGAGTAGACGGTCTCCAGGTCGCCGCCGGGGGAGAGGCGGTAGATCCCCCAGCCGCCGGGAATTCCGCTGCCGTCCAGAGCCTTGGCCATGGAGCCGCCGGCGCAGAGGGCAAACAGGACGCCTTCCCCGGTGCTCACGCAGTCCGCCTGAAGGGTGAGCAGGCTGCTGTCCAATGTGAGAAAGCAGGCGCTCAGCAACTGGCCGGAGGCGTCCGGGGTCATGCTGATCTCCATGGCAAGCCCTTCGGGCACCGGAATGGGAAAATAGGCGCGAAAACGGCGGGTCAGCTCCTCCGCGTTGATGGAGGTATCGTACTGGGAAGTTCCAAACTCACGGTCAGCCGCCCAGGCTGTGTACACGAGACGATCCACAGAGAGGGGGAAATCGGTCAGATAATCGGCCAGTTGGATCTCACGTTTAATACTGATGAGACCATTGTGTTCGGTATAGGTCTCGTCTCCGGGCAGGGGAGAGGTCTGGGCGGAGAGCTCCGCCCACAGCGCCCGCAGCCCGGCGGAGGGACTGTCCGGCGCAATATCCAGGAAATTCAGGCCGGGAGAGAGCTCCAGCACATCCTCGTCCAGCTCAATGATCCAGCTCTGCTTCTGGCCGGAGTAGGAAAAGCGGGTTTCGGCCTCCTCCGGCGCGGCGGCGGGAAAGGTGCTGTGCCAGAACAGGTGATAGCCGCAGGTGGACACCCAGGTGAGCTCCACACCGTCGGCGGCCGTGGGATCTCCGGCCAGTGGCTCCGTCCGGTAGGATACCGTCTCCCGGCGGCCCTGCACGGCGGCGCAGGCCCCCGCCAGCAGGCCGGCGGACAGAGCGACCAGGAGGAGAAAGAGCAGCAGAGATTTCCGCATGGCTATTCCTCCCCTCTGCCGTCCATCCGCTCCAGCGCCTGGAGCACCCGGCCGGGCTCATAGCCGCAGGCCGACCGGACATAGTCCATCAGGCTCTGGCTCCGCTCCTCCAGCGCGGCGGTGGTCACGTCCCCGGCAATCCGCCCCGACCGGAGGAGCACCGCCCGGCTGATGAAGTGCTGCACCTCCTCCAGCAGATGGGTGGACAGGAGGATGGTCTCGGTGGGCTCCAGGATGCCCAGCAGCACCTTGTAGAAATCCTCGCGGTTGAACACGTCGTTGCCGGCAAAGGGCTCGTCCATAAGAATGTAGTCCGCCCCCTGGCACAGGGCCAGAATCACCTCAAACTGGTTCTTCTGCCCGGTGGAGAAGCCGCGCAGGGCCCGCTTTTCCGGCAGGCGGAAGAAGTCCATCAGCATCTGGAAGCGGCCGGCCCGGAAGGCGGGGAAGTGTTCGGCGCAGAAGTCCCGGTGCCCGGCGGCAGTGAGGCCGGGGAAGAAGGAATGCTCACAAGTGGCGAAGGAGAGGCGGGCGATGTTTTTGGGGGTGATGGGCTGCCCGTCCAGAGTAACCGACCCGAACCCGTACCGGAGCAGGCCCAGAATGCACTTGAGCAGGGTGGTCTTGCCCGCGCCGTTGGGGCCGAAGATACCCACGATCTCCCCGGGCCCCACGGACAGGCTCACATCCTCCAGGGCCTGCTGACAGCCCCGGTACTTTTTGGATACATGGCTCACTTCAAGCATGGTTGCCTCCAATCCAGCCCAGCGGCAGGCCTCCCCAGGGCTCCGGGGGCAGGTGGCCCGCAGGTGTCAGGTGGTAATAGCACAGTGCGCACAGCAGGATGACGGCGGCCGTCAGTGCCGCGCCCAGCAGCAGGGCCAGGGCGGGGGCGGACAGGCAGCGCCGCCACAGCTCTCCGAACTGGGGGAGCAGCCGCATCCGGTAGATGCTCCGGCCGCCCTGGTAGTGGCAGAGAAAATGGTAGACGGCCACCCCGGCCAGGGAGAGGGCCAGCGCCAGAAAACAGAGCAGCGGCCCATAGAGCAGGCTGGGAAAGGGGGGCACCAGGGTGCCGGGCAGGAGCACCCGCACCATCGCGCCGTCCGGCCCCATGGTGCCGTTGTAGCCGTAGAGGGCCCGGCGGGCCGGGAGGTACTGGCACAGGAAGAGCACCAGTCCGGCACCGGCGGACAGGAGAAGGCCCGTCCAAAGCAGAAACCGCTCCTGCTTCCAGGGGATGCCGAGGGGAAACCAGGACTCATTCTTCATAGGGATCCCTCCTCAAAATCTGGCAGAGGGAGGCGGCCAGGGCGCACAGGCTGACAAAGAGCAGGACGGGCCCCAGGACAGAGGGCAGACCGTCCGCGGAGTAGAAAATGCCGTCGTAGAGATAGGGGCGGAGGAACTCCGCCGGCCCGCCGAATTCAAAGGAGCCCATGGGCAGGGGAAAGCAGAGGGCGGAGAGCGCCGCCAGGGGCAGAATGGCGAAGGCCCGGCGGCCCATGCGCCGCTGGAAGGAGAAGCTGGCCGCCGCCGTCCCCAGGGCGGCGCACATGGACAGGTTGCGCACCCAGAGGAGACAGTCGTCCAGGGGCAGCAGGCTGTGGAGATAGGGGTCGCGGTAGCAGGCCAGGAACAGAGCCTGGGGGCCGGAGAACTCCGGTGCCAGACGGGGGAGGGCGGCGGCGCAGAGAGCCAGCAGGGTGCCCAGGTGGGCCGCCCAGAAGAACAACAGGCAGAAAAAGCCGTAGCCGGCCCACAGCAGGGTGAGGGCCCTGTGCCCCACTGACAGTCGCCGCAGGGTATAGCTCACCCGGGAGGAACCCTCCCACCCCAGAAAGGCCAGCACGGCGCACACCAGCACCAGCCCGATACGGAAGCACCAGGACAGGGGATATTGCATCAGCAGGCCCTCCAGGCCCATGGGGTTGGAGTATTCGTAGTAAGCGGTGCGGACGGTGTCCTGCCAGCCGGACAGGGCAGCCAGGAAGAGCCCCGCCTCCGTCAGACAGGAGGCCAGAGTAATCCCCGCAGCTTTCCAGAGGGTGCTCCGCGCGGCCAGCATGAGCAGGGATGCGATACGCTTCATGGCTTCTCCTCCTCCAGTTCCGGGCTGTCCCACAGCCGGTCGATGAGCGCCTCCGCCTCTGGTCGGGTGAGGCCCATCTGCCGCAGGGAGCGGACCAGGGCGGCGGCCTCCCGCTCCATCAGGCGGGTGCGGACGGCGGCCACAGCCGCCTCGTCCAGGGTAAATTCGCTCTTGGCCCCCGAGCGGGAGGTGATGAGCCCCGCCTCCTCCAGCATACGGCAGGCCTTCTGCACGGTGTTGGGGTTGACCCCCAGTTGGGCGGAGAGCACCCGTCGGGAGGGAAGCCCGTCTCCGTCCCGGATGGTTCCGGCCGCGATGCCCTGCTCTAGATAGCGGATGATCTGCTGGTAGATGGGGCTTCCGTCCTCCAGGCGGAAGCCGGAGAAGGAAAGCATGGCCGGACACCCCCCTTTTTGTATACTGTATTATAGAACTAATACAGTTTATAACTGTATTATACAAGTAATACGGATGTAAGTCAAGATGGAACTGCGTCTTCTGCCGGGGCTTCCGCTGTGGCAGACGAAAAAGCAATACCGCGGGCGGAATACGCCGGGCCGCGGTGCCCACTCTGTTTTCTGTCGTGGCTGGTGTGGACGACATCCTCTTGGATGAGGGCACCGGCTGTGGCCAAAAGAGAGCGCCTCCGCCCGATGGGCGGAGGCGCTCTGGGTTAAGGCGCGGTCTGTACTGGGTCGAGGAGGAAAAACTGGGTGCCGTCGCTTCCGGCCACCAGAGCGCCCAGGGGGAGCTCCCCTTCGGCCTCACTGGCCACCGCCGCCACCGCATCTTCCAGATCGCTGGTGAACTGGAGGGAGGTGTCGCCGTAGTCCACCTGGAGGGAGAGCGTCTGTGCGGCGTCGTCGGTCTCCACTACCGTCACCTGGGCGTCCCCCAGGGGAAATACCGTACCGGCCTCCGGGACGGCGGGGGAGAGGCCCTGGGCCTCGGTATAGCGCCGGAAATCCGCAAATACCGGGCTGCCGGCATCCTCCACCGGGGAGAGTACCTGCCCCACGGCGCAGGTGTAAAGGGGGCCGGAAAGGCCGCCCATATGGGTCTCATCCGCAGACGTACACACCACATAGTCGAGGTAGGTGATCCCCTGCTGGCTCAGGTAACCGGCCACCTGGCTGCCCCGCTCGGCGCTGCCGCCGTCAATGAGCATGGCCTGTCCGCCGCACAGGAGCAGGGCGGAGCTGGTCTGCCCCGGGTCGATGAAGTGGATGGACAGTCCGGCGCTGTCTCCGGCGGCTGTGCTTTGGCAGCCGGACAGGGCGGCGGCCAGGAGAAGGACGGCGAGGATCGGGAATGTGCGCTGTTTCATAAAGGCTCCTTCAAAATGAGATAGCGCCTTAGGATACCATATTTTTTCCCATTTGCCAAGAGCTTTTGTCCCAGCGGCTGCACAGAGAGGCGGCTCAGCCGGGATTGAACTGATAGCCGAGCCCGGCAACGGTGCGGATAAAGTCGTGCCCGCCCGCATGGGGGCGGAGCCGCCTCCGGATCTGAAACACGGTGTTCTCCACGGCGTGGAGGCAGTGGTTGGACGGCGCGCACCAAACGGCCTCATAGATCTGCTCTTTTGTGATCGGAACGTCCGGGTGGGTATAGAGCAGGTAGAGGACACCAAACTCCTTTTCAGACAGGGGGATTGCCTGCATCCCTACCACCGCCCGTCGTCCTGCGGGCTCCATGGACAGCCGGGGGGAGCCGGGGGAAATCCCCCAAAAGGACTGGGCGGAGAGGCAATCCAGCCGGAGCTGTGCCGACAGCAGGGGCAGGTTGTCAAAGGGCTGACAGCGGCGGAGCCTTTGGCGGAGGCGCAGCTCCACCGCCTCCCCGCAGGGCGCTTCCCCACCGTGAAAGAAGAGAAGCTCAATGGAGGGCGCGCCGCCGCCGGGCGCGATATGCGCCAGGCCGCAGAGGCGGCGGCCGCCCAGAAGGATCTCCGCGGCGTAGACGCCGGGTTCCGGCGCCGCCTGTCCCCGGTGCAGGCGCAGGCCCGCGGCGGGCAGCCCCGCCAGCCGTCCCAGCCCGGCGCCGGGCACGGCGGTTCCGTACAGGGGGATGAAGGGGGCGTCCCCGTTTGCCTTGTCCATGGGCCGCCTCAGAGAAGTCCGTTTCTGGCCAGGAGAATGAGGACGCAGGTGGCCACCAGAACGGCGGCCAGAAGCAATAGCCCGACGGGCCTGCGCGCCGCCGGTCCGGACGGCGCGTCAATCAGTCCGCTTTTCCGCAGAGAGGAGACCACTGGCTTGTAGAGCAGGAAGGTGATGCCCGCATTGAGTCCGCTCTTGAGCAGATTGAAGGGGAGAAAGGCGGGGAGCAGCAGCTCCGCAACCGCCTCCCGGGGGTATCCCATGTAGAGGGGCGTAATGAGGTAATTCCACAGCAGCATGGCGCTGACCATCACCGCGCATCCGGCGGCCAACCCGGCGACAGCCCCGGCCAGCGTGCGCTTTTTCCGGTAGATGGCGGAGGCGGTACAGGCAAAGGCGCAGGTGGACAGAATGTTCATGATACAGCCCAGAATGCCCGTGTCGCTGACGGTGAACATCTCCAGAACGGAGACGAGAACCGAGACAAGGCAGGCGGTCATCGGCCCCCAGATCAGGCCGCCGAGGGTGATGACCACGTCCTTCGGATCGTACTTCAAAAAGAGCACGACCGGCACGCGGCCGACGACCATGACCACATAGGCGAGCGCGCACAGCATGGCGATGGTGGTAATCCTCTTTGCTTTGACATTCATACTTCCGTTCCCTCCTAAAAAATCACACCGAAAAGGGGATGCCTTTCCGGTGCGAAAAAGAGGAATCGGCCGCAGAACGGCGGGGCCGTCCTGCGGAAACCGATGGTATCTTCTTTCATCCAGACTGTCACTGTTGGTTTTGGAATTGCACCAAATCATGCGTATCACGCGCGCGGACTGTACCGCCAATCGGGAATTTCACCCTGCCCTGAAGACATCTCGATTCAGTTGTGCCCCCAGTATACGGCATCCCCGAGCGGTTGGCAATCCCCGCGGGACATTTCGGAAGCAATTCGGAAACAGGCCCCGGCCGGAGGGGGCTTTCTTTTTTTCGCAGATTCCGCTATACTGGGAGATAACTTGACAAAAGCGAGGGACGTTCATGCTGCTTTCTGCGGAACAACTGACCAAGAGCTACGGCGACCGTGTCCTGCTGGACGGGGTGTCCTTTTATCTGGAGCGGGGGGACAAGGTGGGGATCATCGGCGTCAACGGCGCCGGCAAGTCCACCCTCCTCCGCCTGCTGGCGGGGGCGGAGGAGCCGGACGGGGGGACGGTACGCCTGGACCCCGGCGTGCGGATGGAGTACCTGCCCCAGAACCCGGTGTTTCAGGGGGAGCGCACCGTACTGGAGCAGGTGCTGCTGGGGCTGAATGACGCCGACCGCTCTCTGGCGGAGTATGAGGCCAGAACCATCCTCAACCGTCTGGGAGTATCCCGGTTCGAGCAGAGCGTGGGAAACCTCTCCGGCGGGGAGCGCCGCCGGGTGGCCCTGGCGGCGGTGCTGGCCCGCCCCTGCGACGTGCTGATTCTGGACGAGCCAACCAACCACCTGGACAACGACATGGTGCTCTGGCTGGAAGACTATCTGCGCGCCTGGAAGGGGGCGCTGGTCATGGTGACCCACGACCGGTATTTTCTGGAGCGCATCGTGGGCCGCATGGCGGAGGTGGAGGACGGCCGCCTGTTCACCCACGAGGGCAACTACGACAAGTATCTGGAGCGCAAGGCCGCCCGGCTGGAGAGCGAGCGGGCCAGCGAGCGCAAGCGGCAGGCCATCCTGCGGCGGGAGTACCAGTGGGTGATGCAGGGGCCTACCGCCCGGGGGACCAAGAGCCGGGAGCGGCTGGAGCGCTACGAGGCCCTGAAGGCCCAGAGCGGCCCGGCGGAAAAAAGTACCTTGGAACTAAACGCGCGGGCCAGCCGTCTAGGTAAGAAGACCATCGAGTGCAGAGGCGTGACCAAGGGCTTCGGCGGACGCACCGTGGTGCGGGACTTCGACTGCATGCTCCTGCGGGACGACCGCATCGGCATTGTGGGGGCCAACGGCAGCGGCAAGTCCACCCTCCTCAACCTGCTGGCCGGGGAGCTGGCCCCCGACGCCGGGGCGGTCGAGACGGGGGAGACCGTCCGCGTCGGCTACTTCCGCCAGGAGGTGCCCGATATGGACGTGGATACCCGGGTGATCGACTATGTGAAGGAGATCGGCAACCGCATCGAGACGGGGGAGGGAATGCTCACCGCCTCCCAGCTGCTGGAGCAGTTCCTCTTTCCGGTAGAGGCGCAGTGGAGCCCCATCCGCAAGCTATCCGGCGGCGAGAAGCGGCGGCTCTTCCTGCTGTCCGTCCTGGCCGCCGCCCCCAACGTGCTGCTGCTGGACGAGCCAACCAACGATCTGGATATTCAGACACTCAGCGTGCTGGAGGACTATCTGGACTCCTTTCCGGGGGCGGTGGTGGCGGTATCCCACGACCGCTATTTCCTGGACCGGGTGGTGCGGCGGGTGTTCGCCGTAGAGGGGGACGGAAGCGTCCGGGGTTATCCCGGCGGGTATACGGAGTATCTGGAGGCCCGGCGGGCCGCTGGACAGCCGGCCAGATCCCCCAAGCCCGCCGAACCCAAGGCAGCGCGCCCCCAGGGGGCCAAAAAGCTGAAATTCAGCTACAAGGAGCAGCGGGAATTTGAGACCATTGACGCCGACATCGCCGCCCTGGAGGCCGAGCTGGCCCAGGTGCAGGCCGAGCAGGAGGAGAAGGCCACCGACTATGTGGCCCTCCAGTCCCTCCAGGAGCGGCAGGCTGAGCTGGAGGCGGCCCTGGAGGAGAAAATGGAGCGCTGGGTCTACCTCAACGATCTGGCGGAGCAGATTTCCAATCAGTAGGGGGCGCAGGGCGCGCCCGCCATTCCGAGAGCAGATTTACGAGACCAAATTCAAAGGAGCGACCTCATGACAAAATTCTGGAAACCCCTGTTGGCAATTGCACTCATCTGCGCGCTGGCGCTGGCGGGGCTGGGACTGGCGGCGCAGTCTCCCGCGGCGGCGGCCCAAGCGAAGCGGGCGGACGAGTTCCGGGCTGTTTGGGTGGCCACGGTGTACCGCCTGGACTACCCCAGTCAGGCTACTACAGATCCGGCGGTCCTCAAGCGGGACGCCGACGCGATTTTACAGGGGTGCGTGGACATGGGCATGAACGCCGTGATCCTTCAGGTGCGGCCCTCCGCCGACGCCCTCTATCCCTCCGAGCTGTACCCGTGGAGCAAATATCTCACCGGCGCCCAGGGAACCGCCCCCAGAAACGGCTTTGATCCGCTGGCCTACTGGGTGGAGCGGGCCCACGCCCTGGGGCTGGAGCTCCACGCCTGGATCAATCCCTTCCGCATCACCAAGGGGGGCGCCGCGGAGTTCCAGGCCCTGACCGCCAACCACCCCGCAAAGCACCACCCCGACTGGGTGGTGGAGTACGAGGGCGACTACTACTTCAACCCCGGCCTGCCCGAGGTGCGGGAGTACATCGTGCGGGGGGCGGAGGAGCTGGCCCGCAAGTATGACATCGACGGCATCCACCTGGACGACTACTTCTACCCCGGCAGCGGCTTTGCCGACGGGGCCGCCTATGCCAAGTACGGCAAGGGCTTTTCCAACATCGGCGACTGGCGCCGGGACAATGTCAACCAGCTGGTCAAGACGCTGGGGGAGCGCATCCACGCCATTGATCCGGGGCTGTCCTACGGCATCAGCCCCTCCGGCGTGTGGGCGGACAAGAGCAGCCTGCCCCAAGGCTCCAACACCACCGGCGGCTATGAGAGCTACTACGCCTCCTACGCCGACAGCCGGAAATGGGTCAAGGAGGGGTGGATCGACTACATCTGCCCCCAGATCTACTGGTACATCGGCCACAAGAGCATGGACTACGCCGCGGTGGCCCGCTGGTGGGCGGATACGGTAAAGGGTACAGGTGTTTCCCTTTACATAGGAATGGCCGACTATCTGGCCGGCAACAGCGATCCCAAGAGCCCCTGGTACGGCACAGCGGCCATCGAGCGGCAGCTGGCCCTCAACGACACCCTGCCCCAGGTCGCGGGGGAGGTGCACTTCCGCTACCAGCTGATGGCGGAGAACCCGGAGCTGCTGGCGCTCTATGCGGAGGCCTATGGGGAGGAGGCGCAGGAGCCGGCGGAGCCGGCCTATCTGAACACCAGGGAGCACGACGCCTACATCCAGGGAAATGACGGCCGGTTCCGCCCGGAGGACTCCCTGAGCCGGGCCGAGGCGGTGGCTATGCTGGCCCGCCTCAGTGTAGACGAGCAAGGGAATCTGCTTTACAGTGGAGTGCCTGGTACCGGCGGCTTTTCCGATGTGAAGCGGGGGGACTGGTACGCCCCCTATGTGGCCTTTGCCAAGCGCTACGGCATCGCAAATGGCTATCTCGACGGCACCTTCCGGCCGGAGCAGCCGGTGAGCCGGGCCGAGCTGGTCAAGCTGATTGCCTCCTATTTTACGGTGGAGGGCGGTACGCCCCCGTTCCCCGATGTGCCGGGCGGCCACTGGGCGGCGGAGGTGGTCTCCTTTGCGGCGGAGGAGGGCTGGGTGTCGGGCTATCCGGACGGCACCTTCCGGCCCGACGCGCCGGTGAGCCGGGCGGAGGCGGTCAAGATCCTCAACCACGCCCTAGACCGCCGGGCGGGGGAGCGGGCCGCGGCCCTGCCCTTCACCGACGTGGAGAAGAGCCACTGGGCCTGCGATGAGATCCGGGAGGCGGCGGTCTCCCACACCTACCGCAAGAGCGGCGAGGGAGAGACATGGCTGACCTATGAGCGGTAATACAGGGAGGGCGCGCTGCGGCGCGCCCTCCCTGCTATTTGCGCCGCAGCAGGCGGCGCACGGGGCTGTCGGGATCGGACAGTCCCCGGAGAAAGGCCAGCGGGTTGGCACAGAACAGGGCGGCGCAGGCCGCCAGCCGCCGGAAAAAGGACTGCATAAAAATCACGCTCCCCGGCCCAGTATAGGGCGGGGAGCGTGTCGCATCCGGTCGCTTTATGCCGCGGGCGCAGCTTTGCGCCAGGTATAGAGCAGAACGGCTAAGGCCACGGTGACAGGGACGGCCAGGACGATGCCGAAGCTGCCGGACAGGCCCTGCATGATGGCGATGCCGATGTTGTTGGAGTTGATAATCTGCCGGTAGGGGAGGTTATAGGCGTAATCCAGCACCAGCATGGAGATGCTGCCGCCGGCAAAGGCGAGAATCAGGGTGTTGGAGTCGGTGCCCATCATGTCCCGCCCCACGTGCATCCCGGCCCGGAACAGCGCCCGGCGGGAGAGGGCGGGGTTCTGGACGTGAATTTCGGCGATGGCGCTGGCGATGGACATGGCCACATCCATCACCGCGCCCAGGCTGGAGATCAGCAAGCCGGAGAAGAGCAGGCCGCCCACCTGAATCCCGCTGGTGCTGGCCAGGGTGAGCAGGCTCTCGATGTCCGACACGTTCCAGCCCGTGATGCCGGTGGCCAGGCTGAACAGGGTGGCCGCCAGTCCGGCAATCACCACGCCCGCCACCGTGCCGCCGGCGGCCACCACGGTTTTCCGGGTGGGGCCGCCGATGAGGTACATCGTGACCAGCGTGGTGACGATACAGATGAGCACCGCCACCCAGAAGGGCGACCAACCGCGGTAGACCAGGGGCAGATAGACAAATAGAATGCAGAAGAAGGTGAACACCAGGCCGAGGGCGCCCTTGAGGCCCTGCTTTCCGCCCACCAGGCAGAGCACCAGCAGATAGGCTGCGGCGAAGGCGTAGATCACCCACTCCCGATCCTGGGAATAGATGCTGGTGATGGTGGAGTCCCCCGCCACGCTCTGCATGACCACCACCTTCATGCCCACGGTGCAGCCCGCGCCGAAGAGGAAGCCGGAGGCGCTGGTGGTCTCCAGCTCCTGACCGGCCCGGACGCCGGTGGTCATGCGTACCAGTACCCGCTGTTCGCCCACCCGGGAGCCGTCGGGCATGAGGTTGTCCTGGAGAATGTCCACGACCACGCCCTTCTCGAAGGTCTGTCCTTCCCGGTTGACCAGGGCCACCTTGTCCACCCGGTTGAGGGCGAAAACAGCGGCGAGAAATGCAGCCAGCAGCAACAGCGGAATGCCCCAGCGCAGAAAGCAGGATTTGATATTCAACAGCAGTCAGCCTTTCTCTCAGAATGGAGGCTCCCGGCAGCTATGCCGCCGGGAGCCTCGCAGTATCGGTGCCGGATGGGGCCGCTCAGGCGGCCGGAGTCACGCCCAGAGTGCCATAGAAGGAGGCGGGCAGGTAGTAGCTCCCGTTGGCCAGAACGGCGGGGGTGGTGACGCTCTTGCCGTCCACGGTCAGGGTGAGGGTCACGGCGCTGCCGCTGGCAGGGGTGCCGGCGGGCACGGCGTCGGCGTAGGCCGCGCCGGTGGTAATCACCACGCCGTTGTCCCAGCTCACATTGAACTGGTTGTCCTGGCCGGAGACCGCGGCGGCCACGTCCCGCAGGCGGTAGTAGGTCTCGCCGCCCTCAGTCAGGGTGGCGGCGCCGTCGGTCTTCTGGATGGTGAAGGTGTCGTCAATCGCCTCCACCTTGCCTTCGGCAGTGATCTGGTAGGTGGTGATGGAGAAGCTGTCGCTGTCCATGTCGATGACTGAGTAGCTGGGCAGCCAGTTCTGGCTGCGCTCGGCGATATAGTCCTGCTGGGTGGGGATCAGCTCGTAGAATTTGGAGCCGGAGGCCGAGTTGGCGGTCATGTAAAGGGTGCCCTTGGGATTGACCACGGTGTTTCCGGTGGTGTCCTCGATGGTGTAGCAGCCGTTGTCCGCCTGGAAGGCGTCGTGGAGGGCCGTGCTGGCGGTGTCGCCCTCCTCGGGGTACAGGGGGATTTTCTCGTCGGTCTGGGTGTTGAAGGCGTTGTCCCAGTCGTAGTCGCTGCCGTCCGCATTCAGACGGAACTCATAGGTGCCGTGGGTCTGGCCGTCGCCGTAGAGGAGCTTGGAGCGGCTGTAGGTGTGGTCGTGGCCCTGGAGCACCACATCGATGTCGTACTTGTCAAAGATGGGGGTGAGCTGTGTGCGGAGGATCATGCCGTCGGTGTCGGAGTGATCCAGACCGGTGCCGTAGATATCCTGGTGGATGGTGACCACGCGCCAGGCGGCGTCGGGAGCAGAGGCAATGGCCTCCTGGATGGTCTTCTCGTGCTCGGCTACATTGTAATTGTTGGTGTTGAGCACGATAAACAGGCCGGCGCCGTAAGAGTAGTAGTAGTCGCCGCCGGCCTGGGTCTTGCCGTTCTCGGTGGCGTTGGGGTTGTTGAAGTGGTAGGTGTAGTCGGGGTTCAGGGAGTCGTGGTTGCCGATGGTGGTGGCCACGGGCAGCCCGGCCAGCACGGCGGGGGAGAGGTAGCCCGCGTACTCCTCCTCCTTGGCCTGGCCGGTCTTATTGACCTGGTCGCCGGCGGAGATGATGAAGTTGACGCCGGGGTTCTGGGCAGTGGCGATCTCCAGGGTGCGGTTCCAGGCGAAGGCGTCGTTGCGGGCGGCGGTGTTGGCCGCGCCGGAGCCGGCCGTCAGGGCCTCGCCGTTCTGGGGCTGACCCTTGGAGGCGCCGATCTGGGGGTCGCCTACATAGAGCATCTTTACGGAGTCGAAGCTGCCGGTCTTGTACTCCTGTACCTCGCTCTGTACGCCGTTCTTCTCCACGGTATAGTAATAGGTGGTGTTGGCCTCCAGCCCGGTGACGGTGACATGGTTATAGTCGTAGGCCACGCCGTCGGTCAGGCTGTCGTCCACCTGGGCGGCCTTGCCAGTGAAGGCGGTCAGGTGGTCCTTGTCGGTGCCGAAGTGAACCACCGGCGTGGCGGCCTTGCCGCTCTCCGTCTTGCTGTACCAGGCGAAGTTGAGCTGGGTCTCGTCTGCGCCGGGGGTGAGGGATACCTTGGTGTAGTCGGCGGCTACGGTCTCCCACTCCTTGACCCAGTCCTGCCAGGCGGCAGAGCCTCCGGTGACGCTGCTGTCGTTATAATTGGCCGTGGCGGCCAGGGCCATGGGGCCGGCGCTCAGGACCAGCGCGCCGGTGAGGACGCCGGCCAGGACCTTGTTGCGTTTCTGCATGCTTTCCTACTTCCTTTGCAGTTTGGTTTTGGTTCCATGGAACCAGGGGGCAGTATAGCACCCGCCGCGCCAAGCTACAAGGCACCTTTCCAAAGCTTTCCCGAACCTTTACCGGGGCTTTACGTTTCTGCTCCCCGTGCAGCGGATAAAAAGAAGGGAGCGGTGTGCCTCCCTTACTCGCGGCGCAGCTTCTGTTCGGCGACAGCGACCGTCTGCTCGTAGCGGTCAATTTTGGAGTTAAGGCGCTCCAGCGTCTGCCGCATCTCCTCCATCCGCTCCAGCAGCAGCTCCCGCTGCTCAATGAGGATCTGTTTGCGGGCCTCGGTGGTATCCTCCCCCTGCTGAAACAGGGAAACATACTCGATCAGAGCCTCCACCTGGATACCGGCTCCCCGCATACACTTGGCAAACTCCACCCAGGCGCAGTCCTCCACGGTATAATCCCGGATGCCGCTCTTGCTGCGGTGAACGGTGGGAATCAGGCCGATGCGCTCGTAATACCGCAGGGTATCGGCTGAGAGGTTGTATTTACGGCTGACTTCGGCAATGGTCATAAGGTCATCTGCTCCTTCCGGCGGGCTGGCTCCCGCTGTTTGTTCGATTTTATCACCTGGACTCCGCTCCAAGTCAAGGCTGAGTTTGGAAAAAAAGCAGAAAAATATTGCAGGCGGCAGTTGACAATGTGCGAAAAGTGTGGTATCATCTTTTTTGCATTTGGCCGGAGACCGGACGTGGAGAGATGTCCGAGTGGTTGAAGGAACCGGTCTTGAAAACCGGCGATGTGGAAGCATCCGTGGGTTCGAATCCCACTCTCTCCGCCACATTTTTTTCAAATGTATCCTGTATTTGGCATGCAGAAGTACCCAAGTGGCCGAAGGGGCTCCCCTGCTAAGGGAGTAGGGCGGGAAACCGTCGCGAGGGTTCAAATCCCTCCTTCTGCGCCAAATCCCGAAGTCTTTACCGGTAAAGACTTCGGGATTTTTTATTCCCGCAAATCTTTGGCGCTGATATTGGGGGGGGCCGTACCCGCCGGCGAAAACTCCATACTCTATCGCGTCGGCCATTTGGCGGAGGAGAGTGACGGATCAGCCAAAATTAATATGTGAATTTTGTGTAAAGTTTATAATTGACGGCTTGCATTTTCCCCCAAGAGCGTATATACTAAAATTATCAATCAAAGAAAGGAGGCTGGTACAGTATGGTATGGTACAACAGCATCGGCGCTTCCGACGTGGATGACCTCATCTTTGGCAGCGACGACCAGGTGATTTACAGCGAGCGGTAAAGGGTCCTGAGGCAGAAACCACACCTATTGGTGTGGGTTTTTTGTTTTTATAAAGAAATCTTAAGGAATTTCCTCTGGCATAGAGAGCCAAAACGTGGTAGCCTATAGACAATTCGATTGGTGAGGCGACAGACCGACATGAAACGACATAAATGGCTGCTGACCCTGCTCCTGGCTGTGTTCCTGTTGGGCGGCGGGGCGTTCCTGCTTTGGCAGACGGGCTTTTTTTCCTCCGTTGGCTCGTTGGAGGAGATGCGAAATTATATAGAACGCTTTGCGCCCTATTCCCACCTGTTCTTTTTCCTGATTCAACTGCTCTCGGTGGTGATCGCACCCATTCCCAGCAACGTGACGGCGCTGGCTGGGGCGGTGCTCTTTGGAATGTGGCCCTCATTCCTGATGACCTGGTTGGCAGTGGCGGGCGGTTCCGTCCTTGTGTTCTGGCTGGCCCGTGTACTGGGGCAGCGGTTTGTGGAGCGGCTGGTCAACCAACGGGTGGCGGACAAGTACCTGGAGGTTATACGCAGGAAGCGGGATATCTTTTTGATCCTTGTCTTTCTCTTTCCCTTTTTCCCGGACGACCTGATCTGCATTCTGGCGGGGCTGACCGACATCCCGCTGCACCGCTTTTTCCTGATCGTACTGCTCACACGGCCCTGGGGCCTTCTGGTGGCCTGTGCGTTGGGCGGCTCGGTGCTCACAATTCCCGTGTGGGCGATGCTTCTGCTGGGAGCCGCCGGAGTGGCCGTCTTCGCCGTCTGCCTGAAATATGGAGACCGTTGGGAGGCCGCGCTTCTGGAGCGGTTCAAGCGGTAAATACACCGGACGGCGGGCCGTGCTTCTTGTCAAGCGCGGCCCGCCGTTGTATAATGCTTTTCATATGGGAGGGGGGACGGGATTTGGCGGGGCGCATAAAGGCCGGATGCTTCCTCGGGGCGGAAGCGGCGCTTTATCTCGGATTTCTGGCGCTGGATCTGCTCCGGCCGGGGAGCGGCTGGGCCCTCCTGCTGAAATACGGGGCGGTGGCTCTGTGCTTCTTGGCGGCCTTGGACCGGGCCGGAACGGAGGACGGGCGCCTAGTGTGCGCCGCGCTGGCCTTTACGCTGGCAGCGGATTGGTTTCTCCTGATCCTTGATTCCTTCTACCTGGCGGGGGTGGCCTGCTTCTGTGTGGTACAGGCGATTTACCTGCTGCGCCTGCACCGCTGGGGCGCTGGCCTGCTGTGGCCGCTGCGCGTGGGGCTGACGGTTGCGGCCCTGGCGGTTGCGGCGCTCCTGAGGGCGCTGGAGCCGCTGACGGCTGTGACCCTTTGTTATTTCGCGGAGCTGGCCTGCAACACGGTGTCCGCCCTGCGTCTGGGGCGACGGGGGCGGTGCTTCGGGCTGGGGCTGCTGCTCTTTGTGGGCTGTGACCTCTGCGTGGGCCTGCACAATCTGGCGGCCTTCCTGCCGGTGGTCGATACCGGACCGCTCTTTTCCTTTGCCCAGGTGGGCATGTGGCTCTTTTACCTGCCCTCTCAGGTGCTGATAACCCTTTCTGTGAGAAAGAAGTGACTGTAAATGCGTTCCTCCAAACTGGCCACAGCGGCTTTGACGGTCATTCTGGCCCTGCTGGTGCTCAGCGCATCCATTGCGGTGCCGATCCTGTTCCGGCCCTTTTACTATATACAGATCGATGCCCTCCGCCTGCCTGAGCGTACCGGATGGCCGGAGGAGGTCATACGGGAGGCCTACGACGAGGTGCTGGACTTCTGCGTTCTCGGAACGCCCTTTGGGACCGGAGAGCTGTCCTGGTCGGAGTCGGGGCGGAGCCACTTTGCAGATGTCCGGGTGCTCTTTCGGGCGGACTTTTTAGTTTTGGGCGTTACGGCTGTGTCTGCGGCGTTGCTCCTCCTCCTGAGGCGGCTGCACCGGCTGGAGTTTTACCGCCCAGCGGGCCGAGGACCGGGGTTTTGGGCGGGGGTGCTGGCCGCCGGTCTGGTACTGGCGGTGGGCGCCCTGGCGGCGCTGGACTTCAGCCGGGCCTTTACCGTCTTTCATGCGGTCTTTTTTCCCGGCAAAGACAACTGGCTGTTTAATCCTGCCACGGATGAAATCATTCTGATCATGCCGGAGCGCTTTTTCCTCAACTGCGCCCTCCTGATCGGGGCGGTACTGCTGTCCGCCTGCGGAGCGCTGATTGCAGGGGATCTGCTGTCTGCCCACAGAAGAAAGAAGAAGACAGTGTTGCCGCGCTGAGTGTCACGGCTTTGGGACCCGGGCCATAGAATGGCCTGGGTCCCTTTTTCATTCCGGCCCGCCGCTCCGCCTCCGCACCAAATGGGCGGTGGTTCATAGAATAGAGCGGGGAAGGAAGGGCCTTTTGAATATTCTGCTAGGAGGTATTGTAATGCCTGAGAAGGTCATGCCCGGTCCGGTGCAGGATACTGCCTGTATCCGCGAGGCCGTGTGCATACACACGAAGAAGATTTATGATTCTTGCAAAGACAAGGATTGTATCGAGGATTTGCGCTTTTACCCCACCCAGAACTGCCAGGCGGTAATCGACCGCGCCATCAGCATCAAGGCGGGCAAGGCGGAGCTGCTGTACGTGTACATTGATGTGGAACCCATCGGCTTTAACCGGGGCTTCTACACTGTGGATGTCCGCTACTACTACCGCGTGACTGCGGACGCGTTCATCGGCGCGGCCCGGCCTGTGGAGGTCTGCGGCCTGTGTGTCTTTGACAAGCGGGTGATTCTCTTCGGCAGCGAGGGCACCGCCAAGGTGTTCTCCTCCGAGGTGGCGTTTGAGGGGATGGATGAGCAGAACATCGGCAAAACCAACCTGCCCACCGCCGTGGTGGAGGCGGTAGACCCCATCGTGCTCAATATGAAGTTGGTGGACGTCTGCGAGTGCCGCCCCTGCGACTGTGAACTGACCGAAATCCCGCCGTGCATTTGCGCCTGCTTCGGCAGCGACCTGTGCTTCGGCAATGATGGAAAGCGGATCTATGTTACCCTGGGCCAGTTCTCGATCATCCGTCTGGAGCGGGACTCCCAGCTCCTGATGCCGGTATATGACTACTGTATGCCGGAGAAGGAGTGCACCTGCGGCGGCTGCGAGGACGATCCCTGCGAGATCTTCCGCCACGTGAAGTTCCCGGTCAACGAGTTCTTCCCGCCCAACAGCCCCGCGCCCATCCCGGAAACCTGCCGGGAGCTGAAGGGCTGCTGCGGCTGAACAAAAGCGGGCCCTCTGGAATGTTCCAGAGGGCCCGCGCAGCCCGTCGGAAAGTCCTTTCCGACGGGCTGCTGGACTTTTTGAAACTCTGAAAGCGTTTCAAAAAGTCGTTTGATCAAACATGAAAGGGAACCCTGGCGGTTCCTTTTCATACTATCCTTCCCTCCGAACGCTTTAGCAGGAGGGCTTATTGACCGCCTCAGCGGGCCCTCTGACTTTATTCAAAGGAGACCGCGCAATCCAGAGGGACAATGACAACATAGGTGCGCCCCACACCGAAGGAGATGGGGGAGCCGCTCAGGTCATAGTATTGGAGCTGGCCGTCGGGGAAGTCCTTGCTCCACGTGAGGTCAATGACCTTGCCGCCGCAGGCGAAGTAGCCCGTCCCGCCGCTGGACAGGTCCACAGTGATGTGGCCCAGACTGTCGCCGGTATAACGGCAGGCGGTCTTGAGGACTATCACATTGGTGACGGCCACCTGTTCACCGCTGTCGCCGTCTACATAGGGCTCTCCATACTCCTCCACCCGGTAGAGCCGGCTGTCGGGATCGTAGGTAAATACACCGGTTTTATAGTGGGAGACAGGGACGGTGATCCGCGGGGCCTCAGCGCCGCCGGCCGGGGTGCCATCCTCCACAAAGTTCATCTGACAGCGGTAGTCCTCCTCGTGCTCCAGACGGAGGCCGTAGGTGGGCAGACGCTCGATGATGGAGGTCCCGGTGGTGACGACGGTGTGCTCCAGACTGTAGCTCTTACGCCGCTCCGGGTCCCGCCACATCAGATTTCCGTTCTCGCTGTTGCTCATGTAGGGGCCATTGACTCCGTCGAGGGCGGTGACGCCCCACTGGCGGATTTTGGCGTAGGCATCCTCGCTGCCGCCGGCGTGAATGTAGATGGCATCGTGTCCCAGGGCCAGCTCCAGATAGTAGGGGCGGGCGGAGCGGATGGAGCCGATTTTCCCAACACCGTCCAAGGACTGGTAGACGGCCAGCATGCGGGTGATGCCGCCCTCGGCCGGTACTTCGTAGATCACGTCAGCTTGGGACTGACCAAGCTGGGGAAGGGCCTCTTTCAGATTGTTGAGCATGATGGCCACCGGGCGGCGGTTGACCCATTCTTTGCTCATAGGCAGGCCGCTTAAGGGGCTGACCGGTCCGTCGTAGGGGGTGGACTCCGGTGTGGGGGCCACAGTGGGAGAGGGCTCCTGGTGTGCCGGGGTGCCGGTGGGGGAGGGAAGCCTGCTCCCGCATGCGGAGAGGAGCAGAATGAGCGCCAGCACAGCTGGCAGAACTTTTTTTGCCATACCAAATTCCTCCATTGTCCTTATGCAGCTATGATACGCTTTTGGGGAGGCTCCGTCAAGATTTAATACTCCCGTAACGATTTTTGCATGCTTTTGTAACATGAAACGGGTATTCTACTCCTTGCAAGAGACAGAGTCTTTTTCATTGTATCCTCTTCTTTCCTATGAGAGCGGTCGGGTGTTGGAAGCAGACACCCGGCCTGCTCTTTTCTGAGGAAAAAAGTTACTGCAAGGGAGGGCGGAGGCTGCTTCGTTTGGGCAAAAGACCGGTGGACGCTTCGTGCGGCCGAGACGCAAAAAGAAGGACATCTTACAGATGTCCTTCTTTTTTGGAAGGGGCGGTTAAAATTGATATTTCCCCTTAATGAAACCGCCGCACAGCGGTGTGAGCTTGCTCTGACTTATAAAAAATCGGAGCAAGCGATACAAAGCTTGCTCCGATGTGGAGCAGGGTACGGGAGTCGAACCCGCCTTCTCGGCTTGGGAAGCCGATGCACTACCGATGTACTAACCCTGCAATTCAGTCGACTAAAAAAGTATAGCATATCTTTCCCGGTTTGGCAAGAGAATTTTACAGAGGAGAGGCAAAAATTATGTAGGACTACAATACATATTGGACATCTGAAT
>NZ_JH417779.1 GCF_000239295.1 Flavonifractor plautii ATCC 29863 | reverse complement strand
TTCAGATGTCCAATATGTATTGTAGTCCTACAGCTGTCAATCCTGTTCCCCCGATTTCGCCGCTTTTCCCGCCGCCCCGGCTGTGCTATACTTTTAACCAAAGGGGGTTATGGAAATGTACGACCTAACTGCAATGGGGGAGCTGTTGATCGACTTCACCCAGCTCAGCACCGATGGAGAGGGCTATCCCACCCTGGCCGCCCACCCCGGCGGGGCGCCGGGCAATTTTCTGGCCGCCCTCTGCCGCTATGGGGCCTCCGCCGCCTTTCTGGGCAAGGTGGGGGACGACGCCTTCGGCCGCCTGCTGGTGGACACCCTGGCCCGGGCGGGCATTGAAACCCGGGGCATCCGGGTGGATCCAACTGTGTTCACCACCCTGGCCTTCGTCACCCTCGTGGACGGAGAGCGCTCCTTCAGCTTCGCCCGCAAGCCGGGCGCGGACACCGTGCTCCGCTTTGACGAGCTGGAGCTCTCCCTCATCGACCAGTCCAGGGCCTTCCACTTCGGCGCCCTCAGCCTGACCGACGAGCCAGCCCGCTCCGCCACCCGGCAGGCGGTGGCCTACGCCAGGGCGCAGGGAAAGCTCGTCACCTTTGACCCAAACTACCGTCCGCCCCTGTGGCGGAGCGAGGCCCAGGCCAGAGCGGAAACGCTCTGGGGCCTGGAGCAGGCCGACGTGGTCAAACTCAGTGACGAGGAGTTGTCCTTCCTCTGGGGCTGTACGCCGGAGGAGGGGGCCCGCCGCCTGCGGGAGGAGTGTGGTGTGGCTCTGGCTATGATCACACTGGGGCCCCAGGGCTGTTACCTGGAAAACGCCAGGGGGGCCTGCTGGGTGCCCGCCCCGGCGGTGCGGCCGGTGGACACCACCGGCGCGGGGGACATCTTCGGGGGCAGCGCCGTGGCGAAGCTGCTGGCCCTGGACACACCTCCGGCGGAGCTGGAGCCCGGCGCGCTGGAGGGCATCGCCCGCTTCGCCGTCACCGCCGCCAGCCTGTCCACCCTCCGCCCCGGCGGCATCTCCTCCATCCCCACAGAGGCGGAGGTGCTGGCCGCTCTGGAAGAGTAATAGAAGGCCCGCCGGAGTACCGGCGGGCCTTCTATTATTCTTCAGGCTGTCGAAAAACCTTCCCCGAAGGAGGGCCTCGGAAATGACACTTCGCATGGCGGAAGAGGTGACAATTTTGCGGGAAATCGTGCCCCTTCCGCCATACAATCTTTTTCGGCAGGCTGTATTACTCTCTGCGGGTCTTGAGGCGGGCCATGGCCCGGGCCAGAGCCGCCTTGGAGTGGTAATACTCGTGGATGCTCTGCTTCTGACGCAGACGTTCCTCGGCCCGCTCCCGGGCGGCCTCGGCCCGCTTGCGGTCGATCTCCTCCGGGTGCTCGGCAAAGCCCACCAGCAGGATCACATAGTCCGGCTTGATCTCTACGAAGCCCGCGCCTACGGCGGCGGGCTCCCATTTGCCGTCCACCTTGTAGCGCAGCTCTCCCGGCTCCACGGCAGTGACCGCCGGCTCGTGGCCGGGGTACACTCCCATCTCGCCGTCCACGGCGGGAAAGACCAGGGCCTCGGCGGGGCCGATGTAGAACTGCCGCTCCGGGGTGATGATCTCCAGGTAGAAGGTGGAAGCCTCCGCCATTTACACCGCCCCCATTTTCTTGGCCTTGGCGATGACCTCGTCCACGTTGCCCACGTTGCTGAAGGCGGCCTCGGGATACTTGTCCAGCTCGCCGCCCAGGATGGTTTCGAAGGAGCGCAGTGTGTCCTCCAGCTTCACGTAGCGGCCCTCCAGGCCGGTGAACTGCTCGGCCACCGAGAAGGGCTGGGAGAAGAACTGCTGGATGCGGCGGGCCCGCTCCACGGTGCGCTTGTCCTCCTCCCCCAGCTCCTCCATGCCCAGGATGGCGATGATGTCCTGAAGCTCCCGATAGCGCTGGAGCAGCTCCTGGGTGCCGCGGGCGATCTTATAGTGCCGCTCTCCCACCACGTCGGGCTCCAGAATACGGGAGGTGGACTCCAGGGGATCCACGGCGGGATAAATGCCCTGCTCCACGATCTTACGGGAGAGGACGGTGGTGGCGTCCAGGTGGGCGAAGGTGGTGGCGGGAGCGGGGTCGGTCAGGTCGTCGGCGGGGACGTAGACGGCCTGGACGGAGGTAATGGCCCCGTCCTTGGTGGAGGTAATCCGCTCCTGAAGGGCGCCCACCTCGTTGGCCAGGGTGGGCTGATAGCCCACGGCGGAGGGCATCCGGCCCATCAGGGCGGAGACCTCGCTGCCCGCCTGGACATAGCGGAAGATGTTGTCGATGAAGAGCAGTACGTTCTGCTTCTCCCGGTCGCGGAAGTACTCGGCCATGGTCAGGCCCGTCAGGGCCACCCGCATGCGGGCTCCGGGCGGTTCGTTCATCTGGCCGAAGACCAGGGCCGTCTTTTCAATGACCCCCGACTCGGTCATCTCCCGCCAGAGGTCGTTGCCCTCGCGGGTGCGCTCCCCCACGCCGGTGAAGATGGAGTAGCCGCCGTGCTCGGTGGCGATGTTGTGGATCAGCTCCTGGATGAGCACCGTCTTGCCCACGCCGGCGCCGCCGAACAGGCCGATCTTTCCGCCTTTGGCGTAGGGGGCCAGCAGGTCGATGACCTTGATGCCGGTCTCGAAGATGTCCACCACGGGGCGCTGGTTTTCAAACGCGGGGGGCTGGCGGTGAATCGACCACTTCTCGCTGGTCTGCACCGGGCCCTTCCCGTCGATGGCGTCGCCCAGAACGTTGAACATGCGGCCCAGCACGCCCTCGCCCACGGGGACGGAGATGGGCGCGCCGGTGGCGGTGACGGCCATGCCGCGGCCCAGGCCCTCACTGGGGGAGAGCATGATGCAGCGCACCGTGTCGCCGCCCACATGCTGGGCCACCTCCATGACCTCCCGGCGGCCGTCCAGCTCCACCTCCAGGGCCTCCTTCAGCTCCGGCAGGGCGCCGCCGTCAAAGGCCACGTCCACCACGGGGCCCATGACCTGTACAATGGTTCCTTGCTTCTCACTCATAATGGCAAAATCCCCTTTCGGGTCTTGGTATGTTCTGTATATCCCCTCTCCGGGGGATGTTACAGGGCCGCCTGGGCCCCGCCTACAACCTCCGTGATTTCCTGGGTGATGGCCGCCTGACGGGCCCGGTTGAAGGACAGGTTCAGACGCTGGAGCATAGCCCGGGCGTTGTCGCTGGACGACTTCATGGCCGTCATGCGGGCATTCTGCTCGGAGCAATAGGACTCCACCAGTGCGCCGAACAGGTCTCCCTTTACATAGCCGGGCACCAGCCGGTCCATGACCGCCTTCACCGAGGGCACATACACCACGTCCCGGTTATAGCTGTCCCGGTTCTTCTCATATTCAGGAAACACATCGGGGTCCAGGGGCAATAGCTTGTGGGCGGTGGGCTCCATCTGGAAGGAGCTCACCATTTTGGTAAAGAGGACATACACCTCGTCCAACTGGCCGTCCAGATAGAGGTCCAGCATCAGCTCGGCCATATCCCGGGCCCGGCCCATGTTGGGGTCCTGGGCCGTGTAGAGAAACTCCACGTCGATGGGGATGCCGTGCTCCAGGAAGTAGGAGCGGCCCACCTGCCCCACCACAAAGAGGCTGGGATTGGCGGCCCTGGACATTTTCTCCTCAGCCAGCTTGAGAATGTTGTGGTTGTAGGCCCCCGCCAGCCCTTTGTCGCCGGTGATGACGATGAAGCCCGTCTTCCGTTTGTCGGGCGGGATACCGGGGCGCTTATCGAAAAAGCGGTGGTCGATCTCCGGGGAGTGGTGGAGGATATCGGAGATGGTGGCCTCGATCTTGCTGAAATAGGGCTCCACATCGGTGAGCTGCCTGCGTGCCTTGCGCAGGCTGGAGGAAGAGATGAGATACATGGCGTTGGTGATCTTCAGCGTCTGCTCCACGCTCTTGATATGGGTACGGATCTCCTTTATGCTTGCCATGTGGCGCTCCCCCGCTTCTTGGCGTCGGCCAGAGCCGCCCGGATGCACTCCACTGCCGGGCCGCTCAGGGTGCCGGTAGACTCAATCTCCGCCACCACGTCGGGGTGCTCGGCCTCCATCTCGCCGACAAATCCAAGCACGAAGGGGCGCACGTGCTCCAGAGGCACGTCGTCCACCAGGCCGCTGGTGGCCACATACAGGAGGATGGCCTGGCGGCTCACCGGCATGGGGTGGTAGAGGGGCTGCTTGAGCAGCTCCAGCAGCCGGCGGCCGTGGTCCAGAGCCTGCTGCGTGGCGGGATCCAGATCGGAGGCGAACTGGGTGAAGACCTCCAGCTCCCGGAACCGGGCCAGATCAATACGCAGGGTACCGGCGGTCTTCTTGATGGCCCGGGTCTGGGCTGCGCCGCCCACGCGGGACACGGACAGGCCCACGTTGACGGCGGGCCGCTGTCCGGCGAAGAACAGGTCGGTTTCCAAGTAGATCTGGCCGTCGGTGATGGAGATAACATTGGTGGGGATGTAGGCCGACACGTCGCCGGCCTGGGTCTCGATGATGGGCAGGGCGGTCATGGAACCACCGCCGTACTCCTTCGTCAGGCGGCAGGCCCGCTCCAGCAGGCGGGAGTGGAGGTAGAACACGTCGCCGGGGTAGGCCTCCCGTCCGGGAGAGCGCTTGAGCAGCAGGGACAGGGTACGGTAGGCCACCGCGTGCTTGCTCAGATCGTCATAGACGATGAGCACGTCCTTCCCCTTGCCCATGAAATACTCGCCCATGGCCGCGCCGGAGTAGGGGGCGATGTACTGGAGTGGGGCGGACTCGCTGGCGGTGGAGGACACGATGATGGAGTAGTCCATGGCCCCGTGCTTCTTCAGTGTGTCCTGAATGCGGGCCACGGTGGACGCCTTCTGGCCGATGGCCACGTAGATGCAGATGACGTCCTGCCCCTTCTGGTTCAGGATGGTGTCCACCGCGATGGCGGTCTTGCCGGTCTGGCGGTCCCCAATGATCAGCTCGCGCTGTCCCCGGCCGATGGGCACCATGGCGTCGATGGCCAGGATGCCGGTCTGGAGGGGTACGTTGACCGGCTCGCGGCTGACCACGCCGCTGGCCTCGTGCTCAATGGGGCGGGTCTCGTTGGTCTCGATGGGGCCGAGGCCGTCAATGGGCTGGCCCAGCACGTCCACCACTCGGCCGATCAGGCCGTCGCCCACGGGGACGTCGGCGGCCCGCCCGGTGCGGCGCACCACGGTGCCCTCCCGGACGCCGGCCTCGCTGCCCAGCAGCACCACGCCCACGCTGTCCCGGGCCAGGTTCATGACCATGCCCTTCACCCCGGTGTCCAGCTCCACCAGCTCGCCATACACCGCCTGATCCAGGCCGTAGACGGTGGCAATGCCGTCGCCCACCTCCAGGACGGTGCCGGTCTCATCCCGGCGAACCCGGGTGTCATAATTCTGAATCTCCTCCCGCAGGACGGAGACAATCTCTTCCGGTTTTGCTCTCATGCCATTCGCCTCTCTTCCAGTTGGCGGCCCATCCGGCCCAGCGCCCCGCGGACGCTCTTGTCATAGCGCACGCCCTCGATATCCAGGGTAAAGCCGCCCAGCAGGGCCGGGTCGGTGCGCACGTCAAAGACGATCTCCTTCTTGTGGTGGAGACGGCACAGGGCCGCCCGGAGCTTCTCCAGCTCCTCCGCCTCCAGCGGGTGCACACAGGTCAGCACGCACCGGGCGCCGCCCCGCCGGGCCAGCTCCAGCCCGTGAAACGCCTCCACAATCTCAGGCAGCAGGGCCATGCGGCCCTTCTCCGCCAGGAGGCGGTAAAAATGCGGCAGTGGGCCGCCCTCCTCCAGCCCGGGCAGCCGGGCCAGCACCCGCCCCTTCTCTCCGGCCTGGACGGCGGGGGAACAGAGCGCCTCCCAAAGGGCGGGCTCCTCCATCAGGGCCCGGGCCGTGCGCTCCAGGGCCTCCCCGTCGGGAGAGACCTGCCACAGGGCCTGGGCATAGCGGCGGGCGAGCTCGCTCATGCCTGCTCACCCACTTCCGCCAGGAAGGAGTCCACCAGCGCCCGGTCGCCGTCCTCCGTGGGCCGCTGGGCCACCTTGGCGGCGGCCAGCAGGGCCAGGGAGGCCACCTCGTTCCGCGCCCCGCGCAGCATGGCGTCCCGCTCGGAGGCGATCTGCGCCTCCGCCTCGCTCCGCAGCCGCTTGGCGTCGGTCTCGGCGTCCGCCATTTTGGCCTCATAGGCCCGCTGGGCGCGGTTCTGGGCGTCGGCCACCAGCTTGGCCGCCTCCTGCCGGGCGTCGGTGAGCTTGTCCTCATACTCCGCGCGCAGCTCCTCCGCCTGGCTCTTGCTGGCCTCGGCGGAGTCGATGGTCTCCTTCACCCGGGCCGCCCGCTGCTCCAGCACGGCGTTGACCCGGCCGAACAGGAGCTTGCGCAGGATAAAATAGAGCACCAGCAGATTGATGACGGTAAAGACGATGGTGGAAACTTGGAAGTCCAGCATTGGGGACGCCCCCTTAACCCATGAAGATCACGAGCAGCGCGGTGATGAAGCCGAAGATGGCGGTGCCTTCGGCCAGGGCGCAGCCCAGCAGCAGGGCGCTGTTGATCTTTCCGGCGGCCTCCGGCTGGCGGGCGATGGCCTCGCTGGCCTTACCGGTGGCGAAGCCAATGCCGATACCCGCGCCGATGCCGGTGAAAACCGCAATACCCGCAGCAATAATTCCCAGTGTCATAATGATTTCCTCCTAAAATCGATTGATTTAGTCTTCCTCCTTGATGCCCTCACCGGTAAACAGGGTGGTGAGGAACACAAAGACGACGGTCTGAATGAGCCCGTCAAACAGGTCGAAGTAGAGGCTGAACACCGCCGGCAGCACCACCGGCACCAGCAGCTTGAGCATCTCCATGATGATGAAGGCGCCCAGAATGTTGCCGAACAGGCGCATACACAGCGCCAGGGGCCGGATGGCCACCTCCATCAGGTTGATGGGGATGAGCAGCGGCATGGGCTCGGCGAACTTCTTCAGGCCGCCCGCCAGGCCGTTGTAGCGGAACTGGGCGCCGTAGATGAGGAACATGCTCATGAGGGCCAGGGCCGCCGTCACGCTGATGTCCTTCGTGGGGGGTGTCAGGCCAAAGACCCCGATGAGGTTGCTCAGGCCGATGTAGAGGGCCACCGTCCCCAGCCAGGGGGCGAAGGGCCGCCAGTGGGCGCCTATGTTGGTCTTGACGAAGCCGTTGAGGAACTCCACCGCCCACTCCAGCGCGCACTGGACCTTGCCGGGGCGGTCCACGCTGAGCCGACGGGTCAGCGCCAGGGCCAGCGCGATCAGGGCCGCCATCACAATCCAGGTCACTACCACCGACTCCGCCACTGGGACGCCGCCCAGCACCGGGACGGTAAAGGCCACCTTGTTTCCCAGCTCCTCCACCAGGGATTCCTTGAATGCATCCAAACTCACAACTCGCATCACCTCGTTTTCGCGTGGGCTATCATACTACCAGACGGGCGGCTTTGGGAACCCTTTTGAAAGTAAAAAAACTTTCGAATATGTCCGTGCTGCGCTTTCGTTTGACAGCGTGGCTGAATTTATCTTATACTGATCCCAACCGGGAAAAAGGAGGCGCATTGTCCATGTCCAACCAGACCGGGCGTTCCATCCGCGCCCAGCTCATGTGGCTGAGCCTGATTATCGTCACCGTCTCGGTGGCCCTTTCCCTGGCCGGCACCCTCTACATCACCCTGCGGACCGAGCGGAAGACCCTGGACCAGAATTTGCTTAACTCCGCATCCATTCTCTCCCAGGTGCCCCTCGTGAGGGAGGCCCTGCTGGGGGAGGTGCCCGCAGACGAGCTGGCCGACTTTCTGGACGCGGCCACCGCCCGCACCTCGGATATCGATCTGATTCTGGTGGGAGACACGGAAAGCGTGCTCCGCTATGCGTCAGACCGCAGCTTTATTGGCAGCCGCTACACTGGCTCCGCCCAGACCCGCGCCCTGGCAGGGGCGGAGCCCTATACCTTTGACGACAGCGGTCCAATGGGCTCCGACCACTCGGCCTACGCCCCCATCCGGGACGAATCCGGGGCGGTAATCGGCTTTATGGCCGTGGGGCTCTACCTGCGCAGCCTGACCCATGTGGCGCTGACCACCGCCCTGCGCCTGGCGGCCATCGGCGCGCTGGCGGCGGCAGTGGGGGCCCTGCTGGCCCTGCGGCTGTCCCGGCGCATCAAGCGCTCCCTGATGGGCTACGAACCAGACGCCTTCGCCCGGCGCTTCCACCAGCGGGAGGACATTCTGGAGGCCCTGGAGGAGGGGATTCTGGCCATCGACCGGGAAGGGCGTATCATCTTTCTCAACGCCGCCGCAGCCCAGATGCTCTCCCTGGCGCCGGAGGCCGCCATGGGCCGCCCCCTCCACTCCGTCTACCCCTCTTCCACCCTGGACCGCATTCTGCGTACCGGGCGGCCGGAGTACAACGTGAGCATGAAGTCCCTCAAGGACGTGCGGGTGCTGGCTGACCGCCTGCCCCTGTATGAAAACGGCGCTCTGGCAGGGGCGGTGGGCATCTTCCGCAACCGGACCGAGGTGGCCCGGCTGGCCGACGACCTCACCGGCGTGCGGCACATGGTGGATGCCATGCGGGCCTATACCCACGAATTCATGAACAAGCTCCACGTTATCCTGGGCCTGCTGCAGATCGGCGAGCCGGAGCGGGCCCAGCAGTACATCATGGATACCACCCGTACCCAGCAGGAGGCAGTGAGCCGCATCATGAACCAGATCAAGGAGCCCTCGGTGGCCGCCCTGCTGGTGGGCAAGACCAGCAGGGCCAACGAGCTGGGTATCCGGCTCACGCTGGACCGGGAGAGCGTCCTGAGCGCCGGAACCTCCTGGCTCTCCCCCGACGCCTGGGTGACCGTACTGGGCAATCTGATTGAAAACGCCATTGAGGGCCTGAATCAGACCCGCCGTGGGACCAAGGAAGTCTCCGTCAGCATCCGCGAGGGGGCGGATAACCTGTTTCTCTGCGTGGAGGACACCGGCCCCGGCATCCCCTCCGCCCTGCGGCGCACCCTCTTCGAGCGCGGAGCCTCCTCCAAGGGCCGCAGCCGGGGGACTGGGCTGGCGCTGGTACGGGAGGTAGTGGAGGCTTACCACGGCGACATCCGGGTGGAGTCGGAAACCGGCGTAGGCACCTCATTTTTTCTCAGCTTCCGCCGGGAACCCCTCCCGGCCCCCAAGGAGGAACCCTGAATGTACCGCGTTGTCATTGTGGAGGACGACCCCATGGTCTCCCTCCTGAACCGCACCTTTGTGGAGCGGGACGCCCGCTTCCAGGTGGTGCAGTCCTTTCAGGACGGCCGGGCCGCCCTGGCCTGGCTGGAGCAGAACCCCGCCGATCTGGCGGTGCTGGATGTCTATATGCCCCTCTTCACCGGGCTGGAGCTGCTCCACGCCCTCCGGGGCCAGGGGGTTGGTATCGACGCCATCATGGTCACCGCCGCCAACGACGCCCCCACCGTGGACACCCTGCTCAAGCTGGGGGTGGTGGACTATCTGGTGAAGCCTTTCACCTATGAGCGGTTTCAGCAGGCGCTGGATACCTTCTGCCGCCACCGGGATGCGGTGGCCGGGGACGCGGTGGAGCAGAGCGCGCTGGACCGGCTCTTTTCCCCCGCCCTCCCGGCGGAGCACCAGCCGCCCAAGGGCCTCCAGGAGAGCACCCTGGAGCTTGTGCGCGCCTGCCTGCGGGCTGCTCCGCCCCAGGGCCTGCCCAGCGAAGCCCTCTCCCGCCAGACCGGCCTTTCAGTGGTGACGGTGCGGCGGTATGTCAATTACCTGGTAGAGCGGGGGGAGGCGGCCAGCGCCGTCAACTACGACACAGGCGGCCGTCCCTGCCGCCTGTACCGCTGCCCCGGCCCGCCTGCCTGAACCCCTTCCCCGCCAATGGCGCGCGCATCTGTAAGGAATGCGCGCGCCATTGGCCTTTTCCGGCTCCGCTCCTCCTCCCCGGAACAGAAGGGCAAAGTCCAAATACCAGAGCCGGGCAGCCGCTGAGCCCTAACTGCAAGGGCCCGCAATTCCAGCGGAATTGCGGGCCCTGTTTTGCCTCAGAAGGATGGATCGCGGAAGACGCACGCCCCGCCCACATAGGTGCGCAGCACCCGGGCGGAGAGCAGTTCCTCCGGCGGGCAGGTCAGCAGGTTGCGGTCCACCAGGAGGAAGTCGGCCAGCAGGCCGGAGCGTATGCGCCCCTTGATGCGCTCCTCACCGGAGGCGTAAGCGCCGCCTGCGGTATAAGCGTACAGCGCCTGGTAGGGCGTAAGGGCCTGCTCCGGCAGGAAGGGGCCGTTTCCGGTGAAGTCCCGCCGGGTGACGGCGCAGTAGACCCCCTCCAGGGGGTGAAAGCGCTCCACCGGGCAGTCGGTGCCGAAAGCCATGTGGAGGCCCAGCCGCTCCATGTCGCCCCAGGCGTAGGAGTGGGCCAGGCGGTTTCCGCCCAGTCGTCCGGGGGCGATGTGCATGTCGCCGTTGATGAACACCGGCTGGACAAAGGCGGTGACATCCAGCTCCGCCATGCGGCGGAGCTGTCCCTCCGACAGGATCTGACAGTGCACCATGCCGTGACGGGGGTGCAGCCAGGGCAGCTCCGCGCGGGCCCGCTGGAAAGCGTTGAGCACCATCTCAGCCGCTCCGTCTCCGATGGCGTGGATGGCAACGGCCATATTGTGCCGGTGGGCGGTGACCACCAGCCGGTCCAACTGTGCCTGCTCCGGGTAGATGGGCAGGCCGCAGGTGTCCGGGGCGTCGGAATAGGGCTCCCGCAGGAAGGCCGTCCGCGCCCCCAGGGAGCCGTCGGCCAGGAGCTTCACCGTGGAGATGCGGAAGCGGTCGCCGCCGCCGAAGCAGGCCCCGCCCCGGGTGAAGAACTCCTCCAGGGTCTCCGGCTCGGTGAGCAGGGCCTGCTCGGCAAAGCGCAGCTTCAGCGCCCCCCGCTCGGCCAGATCCCGCAGGCCGTCCATGAGGGCATAGGGCTCTTCGTCCGGCGCATACTTGAAATCGTCGCTCTGTATGCTGGTCAGGCCCTCCGCCAGCAGGTCGTGCTGGGACTGAACTACCTGCTCCAGCAGGGGACTCAGGCCCACGGAGGGGATGGCGGCCTTGATGTCGTCCAGTACGTTCTCCTTCACCACGCCGTTGGGCGCCCCGGTCTCGTCCACCTCGGCAAAGGCGCCGTAGTGCCCCACTGTGTCCCGGTTGATGTGCAGCAACTCCAGAGCCCTGGAATTGAGCGCCCCCACGTGGAAGCAGGAGCGCAGGATCAGGATGGGGTACTCCGTACTCACCTGATCCAGCTCCCGGCGGGTGGGAAAGCGCCGCTCGCCGGTGAACTGCTCCTGGTTCCACCCCTCGCCCAGAAGCCAGCGGCCGGAGCCGGCCTCCAGCCCGGCCAGCCCCCGGCGCAGGCGCTCCTGCACCTCCGCCAGAGAGGTACAGCCGAAGAGGTTGACGGACAGCTTTGTTTTGACATAGTGGATGAAGTGCAGGTGAGAGTCATTGAAGCCGGGCATTACAAAGCGGCCCTGGAGATCCAGAGTCTCCCAGGCTCCCCTGGAAAAGCGGCGGGCGAAGTCCTCGGCGTCCGCCCGGCCGCCCACATAGGCGAAGTATGCGCCGTCCACCACGGCGGCCTCCGCCATTGGGCGGGCCGGGTCCATGGTGGCGATGGTTCCATTGGTCAGCAGCAGCATGGTGTTTCTCCTCTCCGCATTTAGTCCCGGAACGGGTCGGGATCAAAGTGCTCATCCAGGGCTGCCAGAAACTCGGCCAGCACCTCCACCGTCTGCTCCACATCGGCCAGAGAGCCCACCTCACTGGGGGAGTGCATGTAGCGCAGGGGAATAAAAAGGGTGGTCACGGGCAGGCCCGCACCCGTCTGGTTGAGCTTATCCGCATCGGTGCCCATAACGCCTGGGGTGACGGCATACTGCAGGGGGATTCCCAACCGCCCGGCGGCCTCCTCCAGCGCCCGGTTGAGAGGCGCGCTGCACACCGAGCCCTTGGCCAGGGCGGGGCCGCCGCCCAGCTTGATACGGCCGAAGCGCTGGGGGGGCATACCGGAGAAATCAGAGGTGTGGATCACATCCACCGCGACAGCCAGCGTGGGCCGCACCCGGCCTGCTGCATGGAAGGCGCCCCGCATGGTGGTCTCCTCTCCGGTGGTGGTGGCCGCAAAGACGCCCACCTTCGCCCCCTTCTCCCGGGCCCGCAGCAGAGCGTGGAGCACGGTATAGGCGCCCAGGCGGTTGTCCAGCCCCCGGCCGGCGATGCAGTCGTTCTCCAGCTCGTCCACGGCATAGGAGTAGGTGACGAAATCCCCGGGGGCGACCAGCTCCAGGGCCTCCGCCCGGCTGGTGAAGCCACAGTCGATGTAGAGATCGGTCAGCTCGATGTCGGTGCGCACCTCGCCGTTGCGCAGCAGCAGGCCCATAACACCGGTGAGCCGCTTCCGCCCCAGCACCGTCACCCGCTTACCCTGAGCCAGTGCCAGACGGATGCCGCCGGCCTTGCCCACCTGGAGGTAGCCGTCGTCGGTGATGTGGGTCACCCGGAAGCCGATCTCGTCGATATGTCCGCACAGGAGCACCCGGAAGGGGGATGCGCTGTTGATGGAGGAAATCACATCCCCCGCCAGATCGGTCTCCACCTCCGCTCCCTGCTCCCGCATGTAGGCGGCCACCTTTTTCTGAAGGGGGATCTCCCCGCCGCTCACCGACTCGGTGCGGAGCATCTCATATAAAAAAGCCTTGTTCATGACCCTATCGTTCCTTTCTAACGCCGACCGGCCATGCGGTCTTCCCTGCGCAGCAGGAGCTGAAAGCGCACTCCGTCGGCCCAGTTGGAGGCCCAGATGTCCCCCTTGTGAAACTGCACAATCTTTTTTGCGATGTAGAGGCCCAGGCCGAAGTTGCCGTCCGCCCCCTTGTAGAACTTTTGAAACAGGACGTTCAGAGTCGGCTGCGGGATGGGCGCGCCGTCGTTCTCCACGGTCAGGAGGTAGCCGCCCTCCTCCTCCCCGGTCAACTCCATGCGGATGTAGCTGGCCGCATAGCGCAGGCCGTTTTCCACCAGATTGTCAAAGACGGTCTGGAGCGCAGCCTCATTCCCCGACACCGTGAGGCCGGCCGGGACGTCCACCTCCAGCCGGATACCCCGCTCGTTGCCCCGAAACCGCCTGCGGCACTCCTCCATCAGTCCCCGGAGCTCCACCGGCCGGAAGTCGCTCTGTTTGCCCAGCATGTGATCGAAGGAGGAGACATAGAGCAGCTTCCTGATCCCTGCCTCCACCGCCAGGCTCTCCTTCATGATGATGTCGATGGCCTCGGAGCCGTAGATGCCGTCCTGATAGGCGGCGCAGCAGTTCTGGATGACCATAATGGGGGTCTTGAGCCCATGGGACACACTCTGATAGAAAAACTCCTCGTCCTCGTTGAGCTCCACCACATTGCGCTGAATCTGTGACAGGGTGTTGACAATCGTCCCGATCTCGTCCCGGCGGGCCACCTGCAAGACCGGCTCACTCCAGTTTTTGCCCTTGATGCGCTCCAGATTCCCTGCCAGCCGCTCCAGGGGCTCGGTAATGCGCCGGGCCGCCAGCTTGGCGGCGAACAGGTTTGCAATGAGCAGCAGGGGGAACAGGGCGGCCAGCCCATACCACTGTCCGGGCTCCTCCAGCCGGAGCAGAAGGAGGACGTACAGCAGGATGGCGGCCAAAGTGAGTCCCTCCGCCAGTGAGAGGCAGGCCCAGAGCTGGACGCTCAGGGGCCGGTCCTGCAGCCAGTATCTAGTCGCAAAGCGATTCATGTCTCTCCCCCGTCAGGCAGTAGCCCAGGCCATAGAGCGTACTGATTTCGATGCCGGGCAGCTTCTTGCGCAGGCGGCGGATCGTGTCGTCTACCACCCGGTCGGAGCCATAAAAGGTATAGCCCCACACGGCGTCCAGGATGTCGCCCCGCTTCAGGACGTGCCCCCGGTTAGCCGCCAGATAGAGCAGCAGGTCGTACTCCTTCACCGTGAGGCTGATACTCTCGCTGCCGCAGTAAACCAGGTGCTTTTCCAGATGGACCGTGTACGGCCCCACCTGGACCTCCGCTGTTTTAGGCCGTCCCCCCTTCAGCAGCCGCTGAACCTTGATAACCAGCTCCCGCACCAGAAAGGGTTTGGAGATGTAATCGTCCCCGCCCAGCTCCAGCCCGGCCAGGCGGTCAATATCCTGGTTGCGGGCAGAAATGAAGATCACATAGCTGTTGGGATTCTTCCTCTGTACCTCCCGAAAGACGGTGAAGCCGTCGATGTCCGGGAGCATAATGTCGATCACCCACAGGTCGGTGGGCTTGTCCAGCCCCTGCACAGCATCCTCCCCCCGCAGGTAGCTGCGGACGGAGTAGCCCTCCTTCTGCAGATATTTGGTAATCAGATTGTTGAGAACGGCCTCGTCCTCCAAAACGCTGATCCACATGCCGCACACACCTCTCTCCCCAATTGCTCAGGAGCATAATACCAAGCCCGTAATACTTTGCTATTATACCATATTCCCGGGGCGGCTGGTAGAGGATGCCGGAAAGAAAGGGCGCCCCCCATGCGCGGCAGGTGGCATGAGGGGCGCCTCGGCTCAGCCGATCACCGTATAGTACTGGAAGTCCCACTGGCCGACCGGGGTGCGGCCGGGGCCGGAAACCTTGCCGTGGTCAATGACCTGGGTATAGGTGGTATAGTAGATCGGGCAGATGACCATATTCTCCATGAGGACATCCTCAGCCTCCTTCAGGTAGGCGTCGCGCTCCTCCCCGGAGGTCTTGGCCGCCATCTTCACGGCGTTGTCATAGGCCTCGTTTTCCGGGTTGAGAATGGTATCCCCGGGCACGCCGGAGTAGGGCTTGTAGCGCCAGCGGACATCGTTCATGCCCTCGGCGGTGAAGAGGGAGAGCATGGTCATGGGGTCGTTGTAGTCGGCGCTCCAGCCGGTGAAGGCAATGCTCCAGTCGCCGGAGTTGATGGTGTTGGTGAACACCGCGTACTCCTGCACCTGCAGGTTAACCTTGATGCCCAGGTTTTCCTGCCACATCTGCTGCACCGCCTCCACAATCAGGGAGTTGTTGCCGCTGTCGTAGTAAAGGACGTTCAGCTCGGGGAAGCCCGCCCCGCCTGGGTAGCCGGCCTCAGCCAGATAGGCCTGAGCCTCCTCCACCTTGGCGGAGTAGGGGGCGATTTCGTACTCCTCCACCACGTTTCCGTTCTCATCCAGCGCCCGCATACTCTCGCCGGTGGACAGCTTGAAGGGAGGCGCCACAAAGGCGGAGGCGGGTACAGAGCCGTCACGCAGGATCTGGTCGGTGATGGTGCTCCGGTCAATGGCCAGGGACAGGGCCTTGCGCACATTGAGGTCGTTCACCACGTCGGCGTCCATGTTGAACTGGAAGTAGCTGTTGCCCAGGGCGGGCTCGCTGGAGAAGTTGGGATCCTCGGCCAGCAGGCGGGGAATCTCCGCGCCGGGCAGGATGGAGGTGACGTTGATTTCACCGGCCTCATAGCCCTGGAGGGAGGTGGTGGCGTCGGAGATGAAGAGGATGCGCACGCCGGCCAGATTTACATTATCGGCGTTCCAGAAGTTGGGATTCTTCTTCAGCAGAATGTGGGAGCCCACCTTGTACTCCTCCAGCATGAACGCGCCGTTGGAGACGCATTTGGCGGGATCCTTTTCCCAGCCCTCGCCGGTGGAGGCCATATCCTCGCGGCAGGGCATGTAGGTAAACCAGGACACCAGGTTCAGGAAGTATGCGGTGGGCTGCTTCAGCTCCACCTGGAGGGTCTTGTCGTCCAGGGCCTTGACCGCCACTTCGTCCCGGCTGCCTTCGCCGCTGAAGTACTCATAAGCGCCCTTGATGTAGTCGGTCATCAGGAAGGCGTAGGGGGAGGCCATCTCCGGGGAGCAGGCCCGCTTCCAGGCGTACTCGTAGTCGTGGGCGGTGACCGGCTCGCCGTCGGACCAGGTCAGGCCGTCCCGCAGATAGAAGGTGTACACGGTGTCCTCAACGCCGTCGGCGTTGGCCGAGAGCTCGTAGCGCTCGGCGGATGCCATCTGGACGCCGTCCCGGGTGTCGCGCACCAGGCCGTCGTAGAGGTTCAGAATGACATGGCCGCCCATGCTGGAGGTGTTAAGCTGGGGGTCCCAGGTCTTGGGTTCCTCGCCCACGTTGTAAACCAGGTACTCCGAGGATGCACCGCCGGAGCCGGAGTCCGTTCCGGTGGGCTGCGGGCTGTCGTTCCCGCCGCCGGAGTTGGTGGTGGGCGCACAGGCCGCCAGCCCCAGGATCATGGAACCGGCCAGCAGCATGGAAACGAGATGCTTCGCTTTCATAATATGCCTCCTTTTTCCTCATTCCCCCTTGCGGGGGTCACTCTATGGCAGGCAACCGCATGGTTGCTTCCCACCTCGGTCAGCGGCGGCTCCTGCTCGGCGCACAACTGCGTGGCGTAAGGGCAGCGGGTGCGGAACCGGCAGCCGGAAGGGGGATCGATGGGGCTGGGGATGTCCCCCTGCAGCATGATGGGCTCGCTCCTGTGCGCCAGCTCCGGGTCGGGGAGGGGCACGGAGGAGAGCAGGGCCTCGGTATAGGGGTGGAGATGGTTCTGGTAGATTTCCTCGCTGTCCCCCACCTCCACCAGCTTGCCCAAGTACATGACGCCGATGCGGTTGGAGATATGGCGCACCATGGACAGGTCGTGGGCGATAAACAGGTACGTCAGCCCGAACTCCCGCTGGAGATCCTCCAGCATATTGACCACCTGGGCCTGAATGGACACGTCCAGGGCGGAGATGGGCTCGTCGCAGACGATGAACTCGGGATTGACCGCCAGGGCGCGGGCGATGCCGATGCGCTGGCGCTGGCCGCCGGAGAACTCGTGGGGGTAGCGGTTGGCGTGCTCCCGCATCAGGCCCACGTGGTCCAGCAGTTCATAGACCCGCTGGCTCCTCTGCTCCTTGGTGGTGAGTTCGGAGTGAAGATCCAGCGCCTCCCGGATGATGTCCATGACCGTCATACGGGAGTCTAGGGAGGCATAGGGATCCTGAAAGATCATCTGGATACGCTTGCGGTAGGGGAGCAGTTGGGGGCCGGTCAGATGGCTGATATCCGTCCCGTCGTAGAGGATTTTTCCCTCGGTGGGCTCATAGAGCCGGGTGATGGTGCGTCCCAGGGTGCTCTTGCCGCAGCCCGACTCGCCCACCAGGCCAAAGGTCTCGTGGCGCAGGATATGGAGGCTGACATGATCCACGGACTGCACTACTTGTTTTCTGCGGCCCAGCAGTCCCATGGGCTTATAAAAGTATTTGGTCAGGCCCTCCAGCTCCAGGAGCTTATCCGTCGGCACGCCGCATCGCCTCCTTCCGCTGAACATACTCCGGATTGACGGGGGCCTCCTCGTGGAGCAGCCAGCACATCGTCCGGTGGCCGTCCTCCTGGAAATAGGGGGGCATCTCCTCCATACACACATTCATGCAGTAGGGGCACCGGGTGCTGAAGGGACAGCCCTTCGGCGGGTGAATCAGGTTGGGCGGGGTACCGGGAATGGGCTTAAGCCGCTGCTTCTCCCCGCCCGTGACACGGGGGATGGAGTCAATCAGACCCATGGTATATGGGTGCTTCGGGTGGTAGAAGATCTCCTCCACCGTGCCGTCCTCCATAATCAGCCCGCCGTACATCACCACCACCTTGTCGCACAGGGTGGCCACCACGCCCAGGTCGTGGGTAATCAGGATCGTGGTCATGTCCAGCTCCCGGTTCAGGCGCTTGATCAGGTTGAGGATCTGGGCCTGGATGGTCACATCCAGGGCGGTGGTGGGCTCGTCGGCGATGAGCAGCTTGGGGCTGCACGCCAGGGCAATGGCGATCATGGCCCGCTGGCGCATGCCGCCGGAGAACTCGTGGGGGTAGTTGTGAATTCGCTTCTCGGGGGATGGAATGCCCACCATACGCAGCATCTCAATGGCCCGCTGTTTGGCCTCACCCTTGCCGATGTCCTCATGCTCCTGGAGCATCTCCATGATCTGGTTGCCCACAGTATACACCGGGTTGAGGGAGGTCATGGGATCCTGAAAGATCATGGCAATCTCCTTGCCGCGCACCCGGCGCATCCGGCGCTTTCCGTAGGAGAGGATGTCCTGGTCCTGGAAAAAAATCTCTCCGTCCACCACCCGGCCGGGGTGCTGAAGCAGGCCCATGATGGACAGGCTGGTGACGCTCTTGCCGCTGCCGCTCTCTCCCACGATGCCCAGCACCTCGCCCTGGTTCACATCAAAGCTGATGCCGCGCACCGCCTTTACCTCGCCTACGTGGGTGAAAAAGGAGGTCTTTAGATTTCGAACCGAAAGTAAACGTCTTGACATATCGCAAACTCACTTTCTCAGCCGCGGGTCCAGAGAGTCCCGCAGTCCGTCGCTGAACAGGTTGAGCGCCAGGATGGTGATACTCATGATGAGGGCGGGGTAGAAGAGCTGATAAGGGCTGGTGTAAAGGCTGGGCAGCGCGGCGTTGGCCAGCGCGCCCCAAGAGGCCTGGGGCTTGGAGACGCCCAGTCCGATGAAGCTCAGAAACGCCTCGGTGAACATGGCGCTGGGGATCTGCATGGTCAGGGCCACCATGATGGGGCCCATGGCGTTGGGAATAAGGTGGCGCACCAGGATCTTCCGGGTGGGCACACCCAGCAGGACGGCGGCGGAGACAAACTCCTGCTCCCGCATAGTGAGCACCTGGGAGCGGACGATGCGCACCATGCCCACCCAGTAGGTCAGGCCCATGGCTAGAATGATTGAGTGCAGGCCCGAGCCCAGCACCACCATGATGAGAATGACATAGAGCATCATGGGGATGGAGCTGATGGTGTCCACAATCCGCATCATGATGTTGTCCACAGCGCCGCCGAAGTAGCCGGCAATGCCGCCGTAGAGTACGCCCACGATCAGGTTGACCAGGGCGGCCACCACGCCCACCAGCAGGGAGACCCGGGCGCCGTACACCACGCGGATGAACAGGTCGCGGCCCAGGGAGTCGGTGCCCCAGATATAGGTCTTGTTCAGGACGGTTTTGGCAGGGGTGATCTGCGCCCCGTCGTAGAACACACGGAAGCGGTCGATCTTGTCCTCCAGGATGTGCTCGGCCTCCCGCAGACTCACCGTCTCGGGGGCGTCCTCCCCGTAGTACTCCCTCAGGTACTCCACCTCCGCCACGGTGACGGGACTGCCGTCGCCGTGGGCAGCCTCCTGGGTGATAAACTCCGATTTGGCCCGGAAGTACACGCCGTAGTCCACCAGCAAATCCTTTCCGTTGATCTCATATAGGTAGGTCCGCCCGGCTTTGTCATCCTTGACCAGGGTGGAGGCCCCAAGCAGGTGGCCGGAGCCGTCGGTGTCAATACACTTGTAGTCGCTGGTGACATAGACGAAGCTGTTACCGCCCAGATCGTAGATTTCCAGCTCCGGCGGGATGTTGGCGTACCGCAGGTCCTGTTCCTCGTAGGAATAGGGCCAGAACATGGGCACAAAAATGGCGGAGAGCACCACAATCACCACCACCACCATGGACAGGAGCGCGGTCTTGTTCCGGCACAGCCGGTGCCAGCAGTCCTGCCAGTAGGTCAGGCTGGGGCCCCCGATGGCCTCGGAGGCCAGGGCGTCCCGCTCCGCCGGCAGCCAGCGGCGGTCCGTTTCCTTCATACTCATGCGCGCCTCCTCAATCCAGCTTGATTCTGGGGTCGATTAGGACGTAAACGAGATCCACGATCAGCACGGCCAGGACCAGCAGTACGGCAAAGAACACCGTAATGCCCATGATCAGCGGATAGTCACGGTTTACAATGCTGTCGGTGAACAACTGGCCCACGCCGGGGATGCCGAATACGGTCTCAATGACAAAGGAGCCGGTGACAATGGAGGCCACCATGGGCCCGATGTAAGTCACCACCGGCAGCAGGGCATTGCGCAGGGCGTGCTTGTAGATTACCTTGAATTCGGAGATGCCCTTGCTCCGGGCAGTGCGGATGTAGTCCTGCTACTGCACCTCCACCAAGCTGGTGCGGGTCAGGCGGGTGATGAAGGACAGTGGGAATGCCCCAATGACCAGCACCGGGCCTCGTCCGGTCGTGTCAAGATTTTTTCGCACTTTAGTTTGC
>NZ_JH417778.1 GCF_000239295.1 Flavonifractor plautii ATCC 29863 | reverse complement strand
TCACCGTCCAATATGTTTGACAAACCTACAAAAAACAGAAATGACGAACAAGGAACGCGCTGAACTGATCCAGAACGCAATCAGGGACTACAGGGCCGCCAGAGAGAGCGGAGACGCCCAGAAAATCCGCTTCGCCGTGAACTATATGGAAAACACCTTTTTCGCCGTCAGTCTCTGGGCCGTACCCGGAACGGAAGAACTCCGGCAGATGATTCTTTCCGCCAAAGAGGACAAGGCCCGCCGCATTTTCGGCAGTTACAAGCGCGATCTAATCAGAACGGCGGAAATCTCCGGCAGGCCGCAGGAACTTCGCTATAATTGCATCGAGTACGTTTGCCAGTTCCCCGGTATTGACCCTGTAGAAATGGCCGCAAGCCTCCAGAATGACGGCTTTACAATTCTGTTTGATGATAGCAGCATCAGCGCAAAGGCAAACGCCGCAAACCGTGCAGCGGTCAACAAGGCCGCAAGGAGGGCCGCACAATGAATACTTACAAAGTCACCTTTTCCAATGGAGACTATCTGTATACCCAGCTTAATGCCTCTATCGAGGAGGCAAAGGCCTATTATCTAGGTAATATCTTCAATCTAGGCACGGAGGCCGACAATCTCCAAAAATGCGTTGACATGGAGGAGGTCGCACAATGAAACGATACAGAGACGCCGCCAGGCGGCTGACAATGACCATTGACGAGATCGCCGCCGCCACGCTGGCCGAGGCCCGCGAATACTACCAGGACGGCGGGCGCTATATTTACGAGGGCAGAGCCTACACCCTGCGCCGCTACATCGACAGAGACGCCCACGGGAACGCCGTGGAGGTTGCCCAGTTTGTGGGCATTGACGGCTACAACCTGTTTACCGACCCGGCCCGCCTGGGAACATTCCTCCCGGACGTGGCAAGCGATGGACAGGAAATCACCCGCTTTTGACCCGACCACCGGGAGAATGGAGGAAATGAACATGTTGTCAAATGCAGTCAAATTGATTTGCGAAAAGCACTTTGATTATAAATGTTCTGGCTGCCCGTTGCTTGCTATCTGCGACATTCCAACGCAGGAGCAGCCGGGGGAAACACTGGAAGAAAAAACCGCTTGGTGGGAAACTCAAATGAACAAAGCCGCCGAGGAGGTGCCCCCCGCTTGATTATTCTGTTTATCTTGCTCCTCCCGATCATGATTATCTGGGAGACGGCGAAAAAATCTTGACTGCCCCGATCGGGCGCGATACAATCAACACAATGGAGGCCCCGCGCAGGGGAGAAGGGAGAGCAAACCATGAAAAAGCTGACTGCTAAAGAGGTATTCACCCGCGAAGCCTATGAGGGGCTGACAGCAGAAGAACGCCGGTCGGCGCTAAAAGTTGAACAAGCAAAAGAGTATAGCGGCTGGAGAGCCTACCCTGACACTTGTGCCGAGCTGGTGGACTTTATCCCGGATGATTGGTGGAGCAAGTACCCTGCCCAGCATATCGGAGAGGTTATGTCTCTGCTCAAATCCGCTATTGACCTGGGAGTTGACAAAGGCCGCCGCGAGGTGTAATATAAGAGCGTCGGGAGGCTGAGGCGCAGCTTCCTGGTTGGCCTCGATCCTGGCCCCACGGATTGAAATATAGATATGTATATTAATACGGCAAGAAAAGAGAGCCTACTTAGTAAGCTCTCTTTTCTTTTCCGGTGGAGGCATCCGCCGAGCCGGATGCTAACTTAGATACCACCCGCCCCACACCGGGGCGGGCTTTTTCTGCCCTTCTGATCATCCAACGTTGGCAGATATGTCCTTATACTCCTAGCCAGCTTCCCGCCGCTTGTGCGCCGCCCTGCCCAACTCCACCCCTGTACTCGTAAAACACCCCTAGAACCTCCATAGAGGAGGCCAACTCCCGGGCTGTATCCAGGAGACTTGATTTCTTCAAATTCCCGATGTGCGTCCGCTATGATGCTCCTGGGCTCATCCAATCCTGCCGCTTTGGTCTCCATACTATCCGCAAGCAGCCTGATCGACCGGCGCATGGAGTCTTTTCTGGTCTCCTGTGCATATACCCCCGCATTGGCGGCAGTCTGCGTCGTCTGCATCAAGTCTAACATGTATTCTTGACTTGCAGCTTCCCCAGCCTTCGAGCGGATGGTTACCGGGTCTACTGTCTCATTCAACCGGGACAGCTCCACCGCTGCCCGGAAGATGGCGCGGTTTGCCTCCATATCCTTCAACTTCCCTTATCGTTGCAATTGCAACATCTCAGAATCGCTACTCGCTGTATTACCCGGTCTATCGACTAGCCGCAAGCCCGCGGGAGGGAGAAAACCGAAGTCTACACGCTTGGGCCGCTCAGGTTAGATGTTGCGTGGGCCATGCTCCTACCCACCTGAAACAAATATTTTTCCCTATGTTTCGTCAAATTGACGAGCTACGCAAGATCGTAACTCATTTTTTGACTGGTAATCTTGCAAAAACAGGTAACAACTTAAACATTCTTAGAAAGAATGTTTAAGTTTTCGTCTTCTATATGCAAGTTCTGTATCATTTATAGCAATCATGGGGGGTAAGTTTCCAAGTCATTCCCATAATATGGATTTCCAGTTTTACTATGCAGTACCCCCCCTTTCTCATTTACCCCGCCTCTCCCAGCCTTAGGACAACTCTGCACCGCCTGACTCCGCCCCCTCTTCAATCCCCCTCCACCCTATCATCAGCCTTCTGTCACCGCCAGATGTACTATGATTGAGAATGACTCGGCTCAGTAATGCGCTTTGTAGGTTTGTCAAACATATTGGACGGTGAA
>NZ_JH417777.1 GCF_000239295.1 Flavonifractor plautii ATCC 29863 | reverse complement strand
GCCCAAATGGGCGGCGCTCCTGTTTACTTTATAAATGCTCGCCCTTAGCGGGGGTTCTTGATGGCGGCCTGGGCGGCAGCCAGACGGGCGATGGGCACGCGGTAGGGGGAGCAGGACACATAGTTCAGGCCAACCTTGTGGCAGAACTCCACGGAGGTGGGATCGCCGCCGTGCTCGCCGCAGATACCCAGGTGGATGTCGGGGCGGGTCTCCTTGCCCAGCTTGGCGGCCATGGCCACCAGCTTGCCCACGCCGTTCTGATCCAGGTGGGCGAAGGGATCGGACTCATAGATCTTCTTGTCGTAGTAGTAGCTCAGGAACTTGCCGGCGTCGTCGCGGGAGAAGCCGAAGGTCATCTGGGTCAGGTCGTTGGTGCCGAAGGAGAAGAACTCGGCCTCCTTGGCGATCTCGTCGGCAGTCAGGGCGGCGCGGGGGATCTCGATCATGGTGCCGACCTCATACTTCATGTCGATACCGGCGTCCTTGATGATCTTGTCGGCGGTGGCGACCACCACGTCCTTGACGTACTTGAGCTCCTTGACCTCGCCCACCAGGGGGATCATGATCTCGGGCACCATCTTCCAGTCGGGGTGCTTCTTCTGGACGTTGATGGCGGCGTTGATGACGGCGGTGGTCTGCATCTCGGCGATCTCCGGGTAGGAGACGGCCAGACGGCAGCCGCGGTGGCCCATCATGGGGTTAAACTCGTGCAGGGAGGCGATGACCTCGTGCAGGCGCTCTACGGTGACGCCGATCTCGCCGGCGATCTCCTTGATGTCCTCCTCCTTGGTGGGCAGGAACTCGTGCAGCGGGGGATCCAGGAAGCGAATGACAACCGGGCAGCCCTCCATGGCCTCGTACAGGCCCTCGAAGTCGCCCTGCTGGTAGGGCATGATCTTGGCCAGGGCCTTCTTGCGGTCCTCGGTGTTGTCGGCGACGATCATCTCGCGCATGGCCTTGATGCGCTCGCCCTCAAAGAACATATGCTCGGTGCGGCACAGGCCAATGCCCTGGGCGCCGAAAGCGCGGCCCTGGGCGGCGTCGCGGGGGGTGTCGGCGTTGGTGTAGACCATGAGCTGACGGTACTTGTCCGCCCAGCCCATCAGGCGGCCGAAGTAGCCGGAGCCGGGGTCGGCGGGCACGGTGGCCACGGCCTCGCCGTAGATGTTGCCGGTGGAGCCGTCCAGGGAGATCCAGTCGCCCTCGTGGTACTCCTTGCCGGCCAGGGTGAACTTCTTGTTCTCATAGTCCACCACGATGTCGCCGCAGCCGGACACGCAGCAGGTGCCCATGCCGCGGGCCACCACGGCGGCGTGAGAGGTCATGCCGCCGCGGACGGTCAGGATGCCCTGGGAGACCTGCATGCCCTCGATGTCCTCGGGAGAGGTCTCCAGGCGGACCAGGATGACCTTCTCGCCCCGCTCGTGCCACTCCTTGGCCTCCTCGGCGGTGAACACCACGCGGCCGCAGGCGGCGCCGGGGGAGGCGGCCAGGCCCTTGCCCACGACCTGGGCCTTCTTCAGGGCCTCGGCGTCAAAGGTGGGGTGCAGCAGGGCGTCGAGCTGCTTGGGATCGACGCGGCACACGGCCTCCTTCTCGTCGATCATGCCCTCGTCCACCAGATCCACGGCCACCTTCAGGGCGGCGGCGGCGGTGCGCTTGCCGTTGCGGGTCTGTAGCATATAGAGCTTGCCATTCTCGATGGTGAACTCCATGTCCTGCATGTCCTTGTAGTGCTTCTCCAGGCGGTCGGCGATGGCGGCGAACTGCTCGTACACCGCGGGCATCTCCTCATGCAGCTTGGAGATGGGGGAAGGGGTGCGCACGCCGGCCACCACGTCCTCGCCCTGGGCGTTGATCAGGTACTCGCCGAACAGGGCCTTCTCGCCGGTGGCGGGGTTGCGGGTGAAGGCCACGCCGGTGCCGGAGTTGTCGCCGGAGTTGCCGAACACCATGGACTGGACGTTGACGGCGGTGCCCCAGTCGTAGGGGATCTCGTTCATGCGGCGGTAGACGTTGGCGCGGGGGTTGTCCCAGGAGCGGAACACGGCCTTGACGGCCTCCATGAGCTGGACCTTGGGATCCTGGGGGAAGTCCTCGCCCTTCTCCTTCTTGTAGAACTCCTTGAACAGAACCACCAGGTTCTTCATGTCCTCGGTATCCAGCTCCACGTCCTGCTTGACGCCCTTCTTGGCCTTGACGTCGTCGATAATCTCCTCAAAGCGCTTCTTGCTCAGCTCCATCACCACGTCGGAGAACATCTGGATGAACCGGCGGTAGGAGTCGTAGGCAAAGCGGGGATTGTTGGTGAACTTGGCCAGGCCCTCCACCACGGTGTCGTTGAGGCCCAAGTTGAGGATGGTGTCCATCATGCCGGGCATGGAGGCGCGGGCGCCGGAGCGCACGGAAACCAGCAGGGGGTTCTCGGGATCGGCGAACTTCTTGCCACAGATGGCCTCCATCTTGCCCAGGTACTCGTAGATCTGGGCCTGGATGTCCGCGTTGATCTGGCGGCCGTCGTTATAATACTGGGTGCAGGCCTCGGTGGTGACGGTGAAGCCCTGGGGCACGGGCATACCCAGATTGGTCATCTCAGCCAGGTTGGCGCCCTTGCCGCCCAGCAGCTCCCGCATGGAGCCGTTGCCCTCTGAGAACAAATAGACATACTTATGCGTGTTGGCCATTTGTCATTCCTCCTAGATTTACGTTGCACTACTATACTCAAATACAGTAACCGGAGACATTATACCATTTTGCCAAAAGATTGCAAGAGATACCCGTCGGTTTTCTTTCTCTTTTGCTCAATTTTCGCCACTTTGGGCGCACGGAAGTGCCAACTGGCTTCATTTTGCTCCAGCCGTCCCCGCCCCGACCGGCCGCGCATAAAAAATGTCCGCAGAAGCGGACATCGTGTTTTTAAATGTCTACATTATCAAACATGTGGATGTTTAGTAAATATATCATTTTTGCAGGAAAATTGCAACAGGCTATTAATATATTTTACAAATTTATTTGTAGGACTACAATACATATTGGACATCTGA
>NZ_JH417776.1 GCF_000239295.1 Flavonifractor plautii ATCC 29863 | reverse complement strand
GTTCACCGTCCAATATGTTTGACAAACCTACAAGATTTTGACCACTTGAAAAACCCGGCTGGAGGCAGATGACGCTTAAGACCACACCGTGCGGGCAGCCATAACTCGGAGGCAAAAGAGGATAGTATGCGCAGCAGCCGGAAAATCCGCTCCGGATTTGATGCCGGCGGGCAATTTTATTTGGTCTAATCAAATAACTTTTTTAGCTGTTACAAATTCTTTTCAATCTGGATCGGGCAGGGAAAACACCGTATCCTCTATGGACAATGATGACAGTCAAAATAGAAAGAAACCTGTCTTTGACCGAAGTCAAAAACAGGTTTCTTCGCCGGGTGATGGCTACAAAAAAGATGCAGTGGTTGCAGGTCTGCACCAAAAACCAAATCGCAACCCAGCAAAGCGGTTGCGGTTTGGAAAGGAGCCGCGACAAAATGAGTAAGCGGTGACTTTTACAAAAAAGTCGCCGCGAACGATATGACGTCCGCGGCGACATGTCCTGTGTTGATAAAAAATGCACTTTGATAAGGGCTTGGGATTAAGGTTGATTCTATAAAGAAAACCGTTTGAATTCCTCAAGTGTCGCTTCAAGTATCTGTCTGTTTTCGTGCTCAGGCTTTAAATACTGTTGCATTTCTTCAAATATCTGATCGAGATTTTGCAGGTCTGAGTCTGTATATATTCTATACAAAAATATTAAACTTTCGGTAATATTCTTTGTGCTTCTGCATCTCTTTTTCAAAATTGGCTCTGGCCTCTAAATTGATTTCTTTTTGATTTTTTTCCTTTGTCCTGGATAAGTACCCATGTGTTGACCAGGGAGAAAATTCAAATCCCTGTTTCTGCAATGTATAGGGATTAATAATCGTGAAATCCAACCGATACCTGTGCTGTGTCTGAAGACCGCCATATCGCAATTCTGGGATCAAGAGCGGGATTTCGTATGGCTGCTTGCTGCTTAACACCAACTCGCAATACTTTTTGGCAATCTCCATTTCATAGGGTGATCTCGTTTGTCGAACCATAATATTTTGAAAAAATACCAGGTATTGTTCTATCGTAAAAAACTCTATTCTTTGCGGTGAATGGGGAACGACAAGTCCTGTCTCCAGGACATGTCCGATGGTCCAGTAGTTTGGTTTAAAATGTCGAATTTCACTGACATCGTTTTCCCATTCTCCATTTTTAAAACGAGGGGTGATGAGAAGTCCGTAGCTTGCATTTGTTTGCCCAATCCAAAGTGCTGCTTCTTCCTTTTTAGGGCGTTTTTTTGCCAAGGCATCGCAGTTGCGCCAATATGTGCGCTTTAAAAAAAGAGTCACATATTCTAAGAGTTCCGGATCACTTGTCAGTTGCTGCTGAAACTTATACGCCGCCCTGGATGCCTCTTTTCCCGCATCGACGGTCTTTATGTGGTTTATAAGCCCCTGGAACCAACGGGCGGCAAATTCCTCAGGTGAGCTTATCACGTCATCTGTAACATTAAGATACGTCGTGTGCTTCCCTCCGATTTTTGCGTGGAGGGATAATTGCTGAGATTTGAAGTCATCTGGATTGTCTTTGCTGAAGGCATGGCGCCGCAAGATACTAGGAAGCAGTGCGTCCAGTTGACATGTTAGCTACGCAATCTGTTCTTTTTTCTGTCGCGCAAACCACTGCTTTCCTGTCATAACAGCCACCCTTTACACATTTTTCTCCCAGAGTATTGCTGTAATTATATCAAGTATTCCTATTTTATGCAACTCAATATTAATCTAATGTGGTTATGACACAGGGGGCAGATTCCAAAAATCTTCCATTTTGTATTTCGATTTCAGCTCGTTTGCACTTTCATGCCTCATCTCCGAAGTGAATACAGAAATAGCTGAAAGTCCTGTCATGATAAGGCTTTCAGCTATACCCCCCTATCCGCCAGTCTCATGTAAACTGTTCGAATTGGGTGGGGGCATTCAAAAACCTTGGCGCAGGCGGAATTCACTTCCGCCGGGTATGTGAAGTCCTCACGGTATGCATAAAAATAACCACACCGAAAGGTGTGGTTATTTTTATGCAAATAACGGTTAAAACCGATATTTCTGCAAAATCGAAAAACGCCGCAGAGCGGCGATCCCAAATCACAACCGGTAGTGTCAAGGAATTTTCGCAAAATGGTTT
>NZ_JH417775.1 GCF_000239295.1 Flavonifractor plautii ATCC 29863 | reverse complement strand
TTCACCGTCCAATATGTTTGACAAACCTACAATTTTACAGAGGAGAGGCAAAAATTAAGGGTTGCATTTTCGGCATAGTTCGATATAATTATCTCGGTGATTTTTTCTTTCTTCTAACTGAAAATTTGAAAATCTGCTTGCAATAGAACGAAAATCATGATATCATTTCCTAAACCAGAAGTTTGATTGTTGAATTGGAAAGGCTGGAATGACGTGATGAGTAAGAAGCAGGCGCTGACGGAGTTTCACCGGGGCTCTATTCTAGCGGCCGCCGAGCGGCTATTTGCCGAGAAGGGTACCGAAAAGACGACGATGGATGACATCGCGCGGGAGGCGGAGTACAGCAAGGCCACCCTCTATGTGTACTTTCAGAGCAAGGAGGAGATCATCAATGCCATTCTCCTCAGCGGTATGGTTCTGTTGAAAAAGAAGATTCACGAGGCCATTGAGAGCCACAGCGACTGGTATCAGGCCTACGACGCGGTATGCCGCTCCATCGTCCGGTTCTACGATGAAAATCCCACCGCTTATGATGCCGCTACGGGCACGATGCCTCTGGTGCAGGAGGCGGACGAGACTCAGAAGGGAGTTGCGGATATCCTGCGCGTGAGCGGTGAGATCGACGAGGAGCTGGCGGCCTTCCTGGTACGCGGTGCGGCGGAGGGCGCGGTGCGCTCTCAGCTTCCCCCTATGGAGACGGTTCTGCTGTTCTGGTCCGCCCTGTCCGGCATGGTGCATACCGCCGATATCCGGGAGGGATATATTCAGAAGACCATCGGTCTGTCCCGGGAGGAGTTTCTCCAGCACGGCACCCGCCTGCTACTGGCCTCTATCACCAAGGTCAACGCATAATCAAAAAAGCGCCCCGGCTGCGAGATCGGAAGAGCGTCGTGTAGGGAAA
>NZ_JH417774.1:501-4205 GCF_000239295.1 Flavonifractor plautii ATCC 29863 | reverse complement strand
TTCAGATGTCCAATATGTATTGTAGTCCTACAACTTTTGCTATGCGGAGAAGATTTCCTCTCTTGACAACCGGCGGCAAGACAGCTATAATAGTATCCATCGTGTGAACGGGGTGTGGCGAAGTTTGGTATCGCGCATGGTTCGGGTCCATGAGGCCCCGGGTTCGAATCCCGGCACTCCGACCATAACAAAAAATCCGAGACTTGTTGTGCTGCAACGAGTTTCGGATTTTTTGTTTCCTTGATTATTACTTTTTGTCCGTTGTTTGTCCGTTATCCTGTCTTGGATGCTTTATGTTCTAGCATATTCGCCACCGCTTCCCCCGCTCTAGCCTGAGCTTCTGCGAAACTGTGAGCATATAAATTTAGTGTAGTCGATGCTTGGCTATGTCCTAGCATTGCCGAAACGGTACGCACATCTGTTCCACTTCCAATCATCAAAGACGCATTTAAATGCCTGAAAGAGTGGATTCCTAGAAAGCGTTGTCCTGTCTCGGCACAAAATTTCTCTAACCACCGATAGGGAGCACTCGGATGCAGAGGGCGGCCCTCTGTGGTAGTAAACAATCGCTCTCCAGCCTCCCACCGATCGCCAAGTGAGAGCCTTTCTTGAGCCTGTGCAGCATGATATCGACGAAGGATCAGGAATACACTTTCTGGAAGTTTTAATGTTCTTTGACTTTGCACAGTTTTGGTCGTATCTGTAAAGATCCCCTTCTCTTTTGTATATAGAGAACTCCGGCGCACGTTGAGAGTGTGGTTATTAAAATCTATATCCGGCCACTCCAGCCCCAGCAGTTCGCCGCGTCGGAGGCCACTATAAATCGCAAGAACACAAAAAGTCTGATAGCGAATCGGAGCCGCCTCCAATGATTCTAGAAAATGCTGAGCCTCCTCTAATGTGTAAACCTCTTTTTCCTTTCTGTCAACATGTGGAAGTGTTACGCGACGGCATGGATTATCTTGTATAATACCCATCTTTACCGCATAGCTGAGTATGGACGAAACAAATGCAATGTAGTTCCTTATAGTTTTCGGAGAGAGTTTCCCCCCAGTATTCTTATTTAAGCCATCTTCTCCAAGTGAGTGAACAAAGCCTTGAATGTGCCGGGCTGTCAGTCTATCAAGTCGGATATGCCCAATAGCCTCATAAACCCGTGGCTCCTGCTGGTGTAGCCGATCAATTGTCCGAGGCCGGAGATTCGGTTCTGCATATTCTTTAAACCACTGTTTGGAGAATGTTTCAAACTTTACGTTGCCGCCGCCGATACCTTGAGCAGAACATTTTTCGTCAAACAAGACCGCTTGACGGTTCAACTCTTTTTCGATCTGCTTCTCAGTCATCCCAGGTTTTGGCCGCCACGTCATGGAGCGCATGATTTGTTTTCCTGTCACATCGTAGCCACAAGATGAACGGATCAGATAACTAGCGCCATTTTTCCCCTCGCGCCTTTTAATTGTCGCCATAAAGTCCTCCTTGTCCACCTGCGCCCAGTATGGTACAATAGGGGCGCGGTTTTGATTCTTCTGTTGGGTCTAAATCGCTCTTGCCGCCTTTGGTGTACGCTGCACCAGGGGCGGCTTTTTCATGCTCTGTCCTCTGTGACCTCACCAGCGGCCCCAGGAGCGGCGTTGTCCCGCTCCATAGCCTCAGATATGGCCCGGTTCACAAAACCGTTTACGCTCTCCCCACGGGCTTCTGCATGGGCTTTGATGACGTCCAGATCGCCTTTCGGCATGGTGAGCCCGAAGCGGTCATATTTATTTTTCACATACTTTGTAACCGCCTTTTGCTGGGCCTTTGATACTGCCACGGTGTTTCCCTCCTTCCTGGGGCGCGGCAAATGCCGACACCTCCTCCATTATGGCTTTATTATACACGATAAATCTATTAGCGTCAATATAAATAATACACAATATATTAACGCTAATATTGGCTGTTCTGCCTATTGATATATTAGCGCTAATATATTATAATTCATAATGTCAAGAGGGACAGGGCCCCGGCGGTCGACAGCCGCCGAAAGCGGATAGGGCGTACTCATGAGGACACCGGGATGCTTCCAACAAGGAGCAAGTGTTATCTGGGGGCCAACACCTTAGACACGAACCTTGACAACCGAATATCCGACACCGTATAATCAGGACAAGGGGTGATAAAGATGGTAGACAAGGAGCTGCTGGAGGCCATTCGTGCGGTAGTCCGTGAGGAGGTTACGCAGGCAGAACAGCGCATCACAAAGAACACTGTGGCGCTAATGGATTCAGAGTTTTCCAAGAAGTTCGACCTTCTGGCCGAAGGAATCCAAGACATCCAGGAGAAGCTAGTCCCCCGCTCCAGAGTGGACGACCTGGAAGAAGAAGTAAAGTTTCTCAAGGCTCTGTATCGACAGATGAATGAGGAATTGCAGAAGCTCAAAAAGGCCAACTAAACAGTACATGCCAGACGGTGCCGGATATTCGGTGCCGTCTGTTTTATTTTGCAAGGAGGTCAATACCATGAGTACTACCGAACTGGAAATGAAGATCCGGGAGCTGCGCCAGCTCCAGCAGTTGATTGAGGAGGCCCAGGCAGAGGCCGAGGACATCCGGGATGCTATCAAGGCCCACATGGGCGAGCGGGAGGAGCTGCGGGCCGGGGAGTATAAAGTGACCTGGAAGCCCGTCACGTCCTCCAGGCTGGACGCTGCGGCCCTGAGAAAGGCCCTGCCGGAGGTGGCGGCCTGCTTCACCCGCACCAGCACCGCCCGCCGCTTCTGCGTGGCGTAAAAGAAAGAGCCCTTACACGGCCACCCTTCCACAAGCGCCGTATAAGAGCCCACAACCACCCCGGAGGGGGTCAAGGGCATTGTACCACGGCCCCCTCCAGATTTCAAGATGGAGGAGATACCAATGGAACTGGCACAGGATTATTCTATCTCACATAATATGGCCGTCGTTTTTGGCGGCGCTGCTGGCCTGCAAAATATAACCGAGTATGCTGAAAATCTGGAGGTAGACAGGTGCCCATTTTGCGGACATGACGCCTTCCTGGTTCTGCAATCTCAATATGGTACCCCGGCTGTTGCGGTTGAGTGCAGCTATTGCCATTGTAGGACGGTCACGAGCGGCCCTAGCTATGATTATTTGACTGCCAAGTACACAGACATATATGACGCAATAGATGGAGTACAAGGTCGTTGGAACAGGAGGACAACGGTATGAGCATGGAGCAGGAGTTGATAGAGCTGATTCGGCGCTCCGGAGATCCGGAGGAGGCCGCAATGCTCGCGGCCGAGGTCATCATGGAGGCCCTGTATCATCTAAAGGCGGTGGCGGTATGATTACCTTCCCCACTACGCCGGAGGCGTTTATCGCCTACCAGGAGCAGCTTGCCGGCCGAAAGCTGACAGAGCACGAGCGGGAGGTCACGGCCGCCTGGGTGGAAGTTTTTAATCTCTCTTATGAGGACGGCTTGGAGCAAGACCGCGCCGCGCTGGAGGATTCGCTTGCCAAAATGGACGAGCCGGCCACCAAAAGGGACAACGGCCCTGTGGTGCGTAACTTCCTCCGGAAGTGCCGCTTGTGGATTGCTATTGCCTGGAAGCAGGGCTTTCATGATGCAGAGGAAAGGAGCCTAGCAGATGGACGATGATTTACTGACTGCGCTGTATCACGCCGCCAGCAGCGAGGAGCCGGACACGATGGACGGCCCCAGCCTGTGCG
>NZ_JH417774.1:0-491 GCF_000239295.1 Flavonifractor plautii ATCC 29863 | reverse complement strand
ACGATGGACGGCCCCAGCCTGTGCGACTACTACCAGCGCAGGGAGGAGACAGAGCAAACCCGCCGCGCCCTTGTGGACGCTGTGGGCGACGAGGTGGACGTGGACAGCTACGGGGTAGCTATGGAGTGCCAGGGCTTTGTAAACGGCTTCAAGCTGGCCCTGGGGCTGTGTATGGGGGTGTGCTGCTGTGGATAGCCTGCTGGTCATGTTTGAGGCTTGCACCGACAGCCCCGCTTATATGCGCCTGGACAGCGAACAGGAGGCCGCCGCCGCGGTGCTCTCCATCATGGGGGATAACCCGGAGCTGGAGGAGCTGGTCAACGCCCACACCTACACGGCGAAACAGGAGGGGTTCGTCAACGGCTGGGCCTGGGCACAGGCTACAGCGAGGGAGTGCTTGGCCCTTCGGGAATTGCCTGTGCTGGTGGAGAACTACGGCCCTGGCCGAAGGTGCGGAACTTGCGGGTGGTTCGTGCAGCACTACCGATATA
>NZ_JH417773.1 GCF_000239295.1 Flavonifractor plautii ATCC 29863 | reverse complement strand
AAACCTACACGGGTGGCGGTCCTGCTGCCTCGGCATTCAGAAATTGTGTTTTGATGATATTCAGACCCAACCGGCCGCCGGCCGCCTTGCCGAACCCGTCGATAATCTGATTGATTGTATCCGCACTCTAAAAGATTTTTAATTTTTCCTTTGCACGGGTGATGGCTGTATAGAAAATGCCGTGGGAGATCTGCTCGGAATTGCTGCTGGGGATGACCTCCTTGGCGGAATTGTACTCGAGGCCCTGCGCCTTGTGAATAGAGACTGTATAGGCCAACTGAAAGGGGACGACCGAAAGCCCAAGGAGTGGTCGTTGGAGATCCCGTCCAGCTACAGACGAAGTCATCCCCAGACTCTTCCGTGTTTTTGATCTCGTCCCCGCCGGTAAAGCGGATCACCGCGGAGTCCTTGCTAAAATCGAGCGACGCGAGAAACCTGGGGGAAATGTACTTCCAGAATACGCGCTCCTGCCCTCGCTTCCCCGTATTTAACACCAGGAACAAGATACCGGGGTCCAGCGTAACCTCCAAAGCCACATATGCAGGGAAGGCAAGATCCCGTAGCCGATAGTGGACAGCGCCGTCCAGCGATATCTGCGGGGTCGAGGTTCCCTTACTCTGGATCACAAAGCTCCGCTTTGGCCGCCTAGACACCTCTGGAGACGGGACTAATTCAAACGTCCCATCCGTATTAGGCCATGTGTCTTCAGTCGAGAACCTCTCACTGATTTTCCGTCCGAGCCCAAAAATGCCTGGAGCATTGTAACTGCGTCCCGGTCATCACCAGACCGGGCGGTGTGGGTGTTACTATGCCGCTGAAGCTGTTCAGATGTAATTTTAGTCAATCCGACCATGCCCCCTTTATGTTGACAGAAAATCCTTCCAAAATTGCTTATATGCTAATTGTAATCAATTTCCGCTCTTTTTACAAGCTACATGCCATATCCTCTGATTCCAAAATTAAATCTTTTCCTTTCGCCTGCAAAATCCAGATAATATTTTGTAGTAAAACACCTCTATAGCATGACTGATTGCCAGCATATCATGGAGGTATTACAAATTTAAAAACCACGTCTCAGCCTCAATTGGCTAAGACGTGGCTTTCAAATTTGGAGCAGACGGTTAAAACCGACAAGAAAAAAGCCGCCCGCAGGGCGGCCCCAAACCGAAGCCCAGCGTAAGCTGGTTCGGTTTGGAAAGGAGGAGCAGCGGCGTGAGCGCGCTCTGACATATAAAATAAGTCGGAGCAAGCGATCCATAGCTTGCTCCGACATGGTGCGCGAGGCGGGACTTGAACCCGCACGTGCGTAATGCACACTAGAACCTGAATCTAGCGAGTCTGCCAATTCCACCACTCGCGCATCTTTAGCGCTCTTTGCAGCGCGAAGATTATATTACCATCTGTCCCCCCACTTGTCAACTCCTTTTTTCGATCTTTTTGCTTTTTCTGGTGCGGAGTGGAAAATTCCAGTTGACAAATCCGTAACGGCTCGTTATAATAATCTAGCAGTCTTTCGAGACGACAATATGCGGATGTGCTGGAACTGGTAGACTGGCTAGCTTGAGGTGCTAGTGGCCCATGGCCGTACGGGTTCGAGTCCCGTCATCCGCACCATACTGAATGACCCTACCTCCTCTGAACAAATGACTGACATTGTTCAGAGGAGGTAGGGTCATTTCATTCCAGAACTCCTTAGACTGCAAGAGGTTTGACCTTTTTATGCGAAACATTTTGTGTCACCAATCAAATACAAACAGCGTAAAATTAAAGTGTAAAACGTGTATACGACGAGATTCGAACTCTTAAAGTGTCATCGAGATGTGTTGCTCATGAATACATCTTCCACCCGACATGGCGTACAGTTTTGCAATGTGCGATAAGATTCACTGTGTATTATAAACCTCGATGCAGGAGGCCAAGCCGCGCTTGAAATCCACTTCTGAGGGGTAATGCTGTCTCGACTGAGGAAGAAACAGGTACTCATAAATATTGGTTTTAACCGTCTCTTCCAAGATATATAAGCAAAAACACTGAGAAGTGCGGTGTTTCTGCTATTTCGGATAGTTTCAGAAGAAGTCAACACAAAAAGTATGGTTTGGGAAGATACGAAATCCAGTTTTGGAGGGACAGAGCGTTTCAACCCTCTCCTCATTTGACCAAGGCACACAAAAACAAAATCAAGCGGCCTGTTGATTTCACGATACCCGGAGGTAACAGGCGGCTTTTTTCATTCCCTGTAGTTCTGTCCTTTATAGTGCTTTTGCTTCATCTGTTCACCATTCCTTGGCGGTGGATAAGGTAAAATAAGTTTCGCAGAAAAGATGAGCCAAATGCACACATTGAAAAAGGGATCAGATGAGACAAGGGTTGCAGGCCTCTCGTAGAATGAAATTGCGACACAGCATCCCAAAAGAAGTCTGTAAACCATGTTCCAAAAATTTTACAACTAAATGAGGGAGTAATTAAGAGTCCTACAAGGAATTGGTGCGAGGTAGCGTGGAGGTTTCCCCTCAACGAGTTATTGGAAGTCGAAGGCGGAGAAGCTCTCGGTACGAGCGCAATGAACAGCGCTAAGGCTACCGCAGCGGCCACTGTAGCCGTAGCCTCATTACCACTTCCGGTGAAGTCGCCCTCAAGGTGCCCAAGCTCAAGGGGATTTCCTTTAAAACGGTTGCCATTGTGAGCTGTCGCTGCCGGGAGAGCAGTGTGAAGAAACCCTGATCGAGATGTATCTAGCCGGCGTATCCATCCGGCGTGTGTAGGATATAACTGAGACCACGTGGGTTCTCCGGCTACTATCAGCAAACTAATGCGGTCATTCTGACAGCGATTGCGGTCAATAAGGATGGACGCTGTATGGTCATTTTTACCGTAAGGTATATTCTGTCGTTCTCGATCCAAGGTGAAGCCGGAGGTTATCATGAGGTTCCGCTCATAATATAACACCTGCTTTTATCTGGCTTTCCAGCCATTCTTTGTCCGGCAGCAAAATTCGTTTTATCTCCTTTGTACTGGATTCTCTTGTGCCCGGCAGAGCCGTTACATGCTATTAAAATGCTCAATCATGTCATCAAAGCTCTACCACATCCATCACTGCCTGCTCCACATACAGAGGCGCTTTGGCGTCAAGCATCAGGGACAGCTTCACGCTGTATCCATTGTTTATACAGGGGTGCATTACAGAGACATAGTGCAATGTCTGCTGGCCGTGTGCCGGGTGTCCTATGGAAAAATGCAGAGGCAGCGCATCTGTAAACGCACCACAGGGCGACTGTCTGAGGAGAATTGTCCCCTCTTCCGGTGATGTAGCGCAGACATTCAGTGCGTATTGGACTGCGTAGGTTTTCCCTGGATCAAGCTGAATCTGAGCAGGGGTACGTTCGTCCAAACAGATATCTTTTCCTGAACGGCTTCGCTGTCTCCAGCACAGGCGACAGTCCGGATTCCACAGCATTCTCTCCCGCAGTCCTATTAATTGAACAGCGCTTTTTTCACAGGACAGTACCTGATGAGACACTAGATGGGGTGGGGAGCAGGACACCGGACACTGGGACACACAGGGATCTGGCCGGCAAGGGGAAGGACAGGGCGTAGGTCCCGGCTCCGGCTTACAAGCTGGCGGCGGGGGCGATGGAAGCGGGCAAAACTCTAGCACCTGAGCCAGCTTGTTTTTCAACAGCATCTGGTTTTGCGTCACTGCCTCAACAAGGGCGGTGACGCTTTTGTTGACGGCCAGCACGTCATGGGGACAGGCACAGGGGCTTGTGCCGGGCAGAGTCCCCAGGATATATTGTAGTTTCTCACCCTCAGCGTTGAGAATATGACTCAGGGCAAGCTCTTCCATGGCAATGGACGCGATAATCATGGTCAGAGCTTCCTCTTGGGTCATATCCGCCCCGTTGGGTGGAAAGGAGGGCATAGACATATTAAAACTCCATAGTTCGTCCCGGCGGGGCCGGGTCCAAGATGTGCGGCAGGGTATCCATGCCGCCGTCTTACCCTATGACATCCGGGGCAGTTTTGTTCCACCGGGAACCTGTTGGCTGGAAGATACATAGAATGTCCCAGCGCGACGTTTTGGAGTGCCTCGCTCCCGCCAGCGCACCGGTGCATATTAGTATGTACCTCTCAATTTGAAAGGAGATTCCCGATAATGTCTCTGCCTAGCTTTCCCGTAGTGAATCCCCCCATTGAACGGGAAGACGCAGTTAATCAAATTCTCTCTTCTATTGCGATGGAAGAACTCGGCCTGAGCCATATTCTCAACGCTGAAGGAGAGAAACTGCAATATATTCTGGGAACCCTGCCCGGTCTCAGCGGCCCTCCCGCCACAGTCAGCGACGTGCTGGCCGCCAATGAGAGCGTCCGCAGTATGCTGGAAACCGCGGCGCAGAACCAGCTCTTTCTGAAAGCAAAGATGCAGGGCGCTTTGACAGCCTCCCCCATGCAGGGTCCAACCGGCGCCACCGGTCCCACGGGGGCGTCCGGTCCCACTGGAGCCACAGGTCCCAACCTTACCTCCACCGCCGGCTTTGCCGCCAACACCCAGGGCAGCAGCGTTCTGGTGGCGCTGGGGGGCAGCCCAATCCCCCTGCCCAACGCCCAAGTTCTGTCCCCCGACATCACGGCCAACACCGGGAACACGGTGTTTACCGTGGCCACGGCGGGCACCTATCAGATATCTTACCATGTGAATACCACTGTGGCCCTGCTGATGGGAACCCGGCTGGTGATCAACGGGGTGAACAGCATCCCCTCTACCATCAACCCGGTGGTCTCAACCTCTAACTTTGAAAACCAGATTAAGGTCACCCTGCCCGCAAACTCCACCATTACGTTGCAGCTCTTTACCACAATTGCCGGAACCGCCATTCTGGTAAGCGGCGGCGCGGGGGCCTCTCTGACCATCATCCGTCTGAGCTGAGTGCCGCCGGTAAAAACCGGCGGAAACAATATCATGATGAATCAAAAGGAAGCGCCACTATGATAAGCGTCAGTCTGTGTATGATTGTAAAGAATGAGGAAGATGTGCTGGAGCGCTGTCTGAAGAGTGTGGCTGGCCTCGTGGACGAGATTATCATTGTGGACACCGGCTCCACCGATCGGACCCGGGAGATTGCCACCCACTTTACCAATCAAATCTTTGACTTTCCCTGGCAGGATGACTTTTCCGCCGCCCGGAACGAAGCCTTTTCCCATGCGTCTATGGACTACTGCATGTGGCTGGATGCCGACGACGTATTTTTGGAGGAGGATCAGAAGGCTTTTCTCAACCTAAAAGAGACTCTGGACCCAACTGTCTCGGTGGTCATGGCCCCCTACCACACCGGCTTTGACGAACGCGGCCGCGTGACCTTCTCTTACTACCGGGAAAGGCTAATCAAAAACCGGGCTGGGATGTGCTGGGTAGGAGCCGTCCACGAGGTTGTCACGCCGGTTGGGAATGTCCTGTACTCGGATTTCGCCGTCACCCACCGCAAGACCCGCCCCTCCGACCCAGACCGGAACCTGCGTATCTACCAGGCCCAACTGGCTGCTGGGAAACAGCTGGAACCCCGTCAGCAGTTCTACTACGGCCGTGAGCTCTACTACCACCATCGCTGGGAGGAGGCGTTGGATGTCTTTGAGCGATTTTTGGAAGAAGGCCAGGGCTGGGTGGAGAACAACATTGACGCATGCTGCCACTGCGCTTACTGTCACAAGGAGTTGGGCCATGAGCAAGCGGCGCTGGCTGCGTTATTTCGCAGCTTCACCTACGACCGACCCAGGGCAGAGGTCTGCTGTGAGATCGGAAACTGCTTCCTCCGGCAGGAGCGGTACCAGCAGGCTGCCTACTGGTACGCTCTGGCTCTGACCTGCGCCCGGGATGATCGCAGGGGCGGCTTTGTCTCTCCGGACTGCTATGGTTATCTCCCCTGTATCCAGCTGTGCGTCTGTTACAGCCATCTGGGCGACCAGAAAAGAGCGGAAACCTTCAATGAACTGGCCGCCGCCTGTAAACCGGATTCATCGGCGGTTCTTCACAACCGGGCTATCTTTCAAAGCCTGTCAGAGTCGTTGCCTCGTTAGGCGGGTCCAATTGAATGGCCCTACCTGGCCAGAACAAATGGTTATCCTTGTTCTGGTCAGGTAGGGCCATTTTATGTCTAAAATCCTTTTTGCTAGAAAAGTCTCGGCCTTTCCTATATAAAACGCCTTATGCCACCAGTCAAATACAAACAGAGCAAATTCAAAGGTCAAAACGTGTAATGGGTGGGATTCGAACTCCTACTGACATCGGCTTGATGCTTTTTTGCCTGCTGCTCATGAGAATCGTCCCTTCGATAAAGTTACTTGTATGTTTTGGGAACAACCCCCATAGTCTTATTGGGGCGGCAAAATCCGTCGTAATGTAGTACAATAAAAATCATAGTCACGCTGAATAAGAAGCTACTTGCAATAATACTTTTGCTTTATACGAGAGAACTTTATGATAGACTTGCGAAAAGTTTATACTGTATTTTTGACCGAAATTCAAGGGAACGTTATCAAGAAGATCATGAGAGCATTTTTGAGTGAACGCACTCTTCAAAAAGAGACGGAAACGATTATGGAACGTGTTGCGTCACACGGCTTTGGGAGACGCATCTTTTTTATTTTGGTGTCTACTCCGCCGTTCGGTATTCCATTGCTTGTCGGAAAGAAATCCCGCCTGCAATGTTTTCATGAGAGAACGGCTGTGGTATAATCGTCATACTTCATAGAGCCGAAAGGAGGCACCCGGATGGGGGACACGCTTGATTTTCCAGCCTTTCCCGGACAGCCAGAGTTGGACGGCATGGACCGCGCTCAACTTCTCTCCTGCCTGGAACGGATCCAGCTTGTGCTGGAGCAGCTGGACGAGCTCGAGCCGGAGGATATGGACAGCGATGCCTATGAGGACTGGGGAGAACGCCACGAGGCACTGGAGGATCTGGCCGACGAGCTCCAGGACCGCCTGGACGAGCTGGAATAAGGCGGAGCGCCGCGCAGCTGCGCGGCGCTCCGCCCTTTCACAGCCTCTCCGCCCAGCAGGCTACTGCGTCCCGTAAGAACCGGGCGCAGCCGGGCACAGCCCTGTCATAGTAGGCGGTAAAGCGGGGGTCAGACACATACAGCTCGGCCAGGCCTCGGTGCTTGGCGGGGTCGTACTGGTTGCCGGTGAGGGTGAGCCAGCGGCGGTGGAGCGCCGCAGCCGCCCGGCCGTCCTCCCCCTCCGGAGAAGCGCCGGAGGCCACCGCTCGTTCCAGCGCGGTCTGGAGCTCCCCACCCAGCCGCGTCCACTCCTGGTACTGCTCTGGGGTCAGGTTCAAAACCGCAGTCTGGGCCTCCTCCACCTCGGCGTCACCATATCGGCCTCTGGCCTCTGCCCCATAGGTCTCCTGGTGCCAGTCCACAACCCGCTGTTTGAATGCCTCAAATTTCTGCTTATCGTCCATGATTTCCTTCCTTTCTTCGGCTCCGATGGTCTGTCGTACCGACCGGATCAGGCCCTCCAGCCGCGCCCGCTCCGCCTCCAGGGCGGTCAGATGGCTGCGCAGGGCGGCCAGCCGGTCGAAGGAGGGGTCGTCCAGGCACCTCTTGATCCGGGCCAGCTCCACCCCGAGGGCCCGGTAATAGAGGATGTCCTGAAGCCGGTCCACCTCCGCCGGGCCGTAATAGCGGTACCCGCTCTCCGCCACCCGGCTGGGCTTCAAAAGACCGATTTCGTCGTACCAGCGCAGGGTGCGGGTGGTCACCCCGGACAGGCGCGACAGGGCTTGAATGGAATATTCCATCCTGCATTCCCCCCTTCTTCTACAGCATAGCAGTTGACGCAGCGTCAAAGTCAAGCATTTTCTCCAGGTTTGTGTTATAATAGAGTATCCTGCCCGGTAAAGCTGCTGGGCACACGAGGAGGAAGCGATGGAACTAACTGAGCTGGAGGCGGCCGGGCTGAATGCCTCCCTCTATGGTCCGCCCGCCGACCGGGTCTGGCTGTATGTCCACGGCAAGGGCGGGTGCAAGGAGGAGGCGGCGGACTTTGCCGCCCTCGCCTGTCCCCGGGGCTGGCAGGTACTGGCGGCCGACTTGCCGGAGCACGGGGCACGCCGCGGGGACGGGGTGCCCCTGGACCCCTGGCACGCAGCGCCCGAGCTGCGGGCGCTGTTGGGCTATGCCAAAGGGCGGTGGCAGCATACCGCCCTGCGGTGCACCAGTCTGGGGGCCTGGTTCTCCCTGCTGGCCTTCGCCGGGGAGCGTCTGGAGCAGGCGCTTTTCGTCTCCCCGGTGGTGGACATGGAGGGGCTCATCCGAGACATGATGGGGTGGGCCGGCGTCAGCGAAGCCCAACTGGAGGCGGCCGGCGAGCTGGACACTCCCTTCGGGGAGACCCTCTCCTGGCCCTACCTCCAGTATGTCCGCGCCCATCCGGTGTCCCGCTGGCCCACTCCCACCGCCCTGCTGTACGCCTCCGGGGACGCCATGCTCCGCCGGACGGCGGTAGAGGACTTCGCCCGCCGGTTCGGCGGAGCACTCACCGTCCTGGAGGGCGGCGAGCACTGGTTCCACACACCGGAGCAGCTTGCGGCCCTCCACCGCTGGGAGTCGGATGTGTTGGAGCAAATGAAATAACCGTTTATAAAAGGAGCGTTCCTGATGATTTTCTATTTCAGCGGCACCGGAAACAGCCGCTACTGCGCCAAATGGCTGGCCCACCGGCTGGGGGATGAGGCGGTGGACGCCTTTCCCTTCCTGCGGGACGACCGCTTCCCCGCCCTCACCTCCCGGTCCCCGTGGGTCTTTGTGTCTCCCACTTACGGCTGGCAGCTCCCCCGCATTTTCGAGGCCCTGCTCCGCGGCGGCCGGTTTTCGGGCAGCCGGGACGCCTACTTTGTCATGACCTGCGGGGCGGAAATCGGCGATCCCATCCCCCGGCTGGAGGCCCTTTGCCGGGACATGGGCCTCACCTACCGCGGCGTTCTGCCGGTTGTCATGCCGGAGAACTACATCGCCCTGTTCCGCGCTCCCGGGCCGGAGGAGGCCCACGCCATCGTGGCAGCCGCGGTGCCGGGGCTGGAGGAGGGGGCGGAGCGCATCCGCCGGGGCGAGTCCCTCCCGCCCGTCCGGCGCGGAGCGATCGACAAGCTCAAATCTGGACCGGTGAACGCCTTCTTTTACCGCTTTATCATCAAGGCCGGCCCCTTCCGCTCCACCAGCGCCTGCGTGGGCTGCGGCAAATGCGCCGCAGTCTGTGTGGAAAACAATATCCGCCTCCGGGACGGCCGCCCTGTGTGGGGGGACCGGTGCACCCACTGTATGGCCTGCATCTGCGGATGTCCTGCCGGAGCCATTGAGTACGGCAGGGCCAGCCGGGGCAAGCCCCGCTACCAGTGTCCGGAATACCGGGAGGAGTGAGGGGCCATGGAATTTGAGTTCTGCAAGCTGGAAATCTATCTCCCTGAGAGCCACCTGGAGGCCGTTCAGCAGGCCCTGTGGTCGGTGGACGCGGGCCATATCGGCCGGTACGACCGCTGTCTCTCCTATAGCCCTGTCATCGGCGTCTGGCGCCCCCTGGCGGGCACCGCCCCTTATCTGGGCAGGGTGGGTGAGGTATGCCATGCGCCAGAGCTCAAGGTGGAGGTTACCTGCCGGACAGACCGCGTGGAGGAGACCGTGGCGGCCGTCAAGCGGGCCCACCCCTATGAGGAGCCCGTCATCAACGTCATCCCCCTTTACCGCACCGGACTATGAGGCGGAGCCCGTGTCCCCCTTCTGGCCAAACAGCGCGTCCACCGGAAATCCGGCGGGCGCGCTGTCTTCTTATGCGGGGCCGTCCCCCCGGACTAGGGCCACAAACCGGGCCACATCTGCGCCGGGCCGGAGCTGATAGAGCAGGCCGTACGGGATGGTGAAGTTCCAATCCACCGGAAGGGTCACCAGGGACGGGTGCACCTCCGTCCAGCAGTCCAGGCTCATCAGCAGGTGGCCGGTCTGGACGCTGCGGTTGAACACCTCCATGTCATAAAACTGCGGGGTGTCCTCAATATGGATCTGCGGATGGGCCTCCACTGCGGCCCGCACCCGGTCTACTGAAGGGGAGTCCCCCTGCTTCACCATCATCAGGGTCTCCCCATGCAGCTCTGCCAGGGTGAGCCCCTTCCGCCCCGCCAGGGGGTGTCCCCGGGGGACGGCGATGCAGTGGCGATACTCCCCCAGAGGGAGAAAATTGCAGCGGTCCAGCCACTGACGGGAGTCGCAGGCACCGATAAGGAAGTCAAATTTCTCTCCCAGGGCGCCGATCTCTCCCAAAATCCCCTGGTGGTCGTCCTCATAGGGGACGAGGTGGAGCTGGTAGCCGGGGAAGTGCCCGCAGAAGCGGTACCACAGGTCCATAAAGGGCCGGCAGGGATTGAGGATGGAGGTTCCCACACAAAAGGCAGACCGGGCCGCCTGGGCGGCCGCCCGCGCCTCCCGCAGCGCCCGGTCCGAGTCGGCGAACATCTGTCTGGCGTAGCGGTAAATGACCTCTCCCGCCGGGGTCAGGACGGTCCCCCGCCTTGTGCGCTCCAGCAGCTTCAGCTCCAGGTGCCGCTCCAGGGCGTTGAGCTGCTTCATCACCGCCGTGGACGAGAGGTAGAGCTTTTCCGCCGCCTGGCTGAAGCTGCCGCAGTCGGCCACGCAGACAAAGGTGGCCAATTGGGGGTTGAACATGGCCGCTCCTCCCTTCCGTTCAAACTTTTGGTTGATACCATGGTACAAAATCGGCGCTTCCCTGTCAAGCCAGCCCGGCTTAAAATAGGAGCAAACAACCGCAGGTGGAATATCCGCCTGGCCGGAGAGGAGATTGCACCATGACACCGGAAGAGCTCAACCGCACCAGCCCCTTCCACGCGGGGGCGGAGAACACCGCCTTTGCCCCTTACTTTGACGGCGCCAGCTATCTGAATATGCTCTCCACCGAGCAGGTACCCGTAGGCTGCGTCACGTTCGCGCCGGGCTGCCGCAACCACTGGCACATCCACCGCGCCGCCCGCGGCGGCGGGCAAATTCTGCTTGTTACCGCTGGACGGGGGTGGTATCAGGAGTGGGGCGAAGCTCCCCGGGCGCTCCGTCCCGGCGACGTGGTGAATATCCCGCCCAATGTCAAGCACTGGCACGGGGCGGCAGTGGACAGCGCCTTTCAGCACCTGGCCGTCGAGGTCCCTGGGGAGGGTTCCCAAAACGAGTGGTGTGAGCCGGTGGACGCGGCGGCCTATCGGGCTCTGGAGGCACTGACCGGCGGGACAGATAATCAGTAGGAGGTCTTTTATGGAACAAAAGATAACGGCGGGCCGGGACGAGCTAGAGGGCTTTGCCCCCAAATTCGCCCAACTCAATGACGACGTGCTCTTCGGCGAGGTGTGGGCACGGGAGGAGGCTCTCTCCGCCCGCGACCGCAGCATCGTTACCGTCACGGCCCTGATGGCCGGCGGCATTCTGGACAGCTCCCTGAAATTTCACATTGCCAACGCCAAACGTCACGGCGTCACCGCCGGAGAGATGGCGGAAATACTCACCCACGCCGCCTTTTACGCGGGATGGCCCAAGGCCTGGGCCGCCCTGCGTATGGCGAAGGAGGTCTACGAGGGCTGACAGCGGGAGGCCCAGGCATAAGCCTGGGCCTCTTACCGCGGCATGGTCATGAGATGACAGCGCATGGGCCGGGACCGCCCACATGCGCAATCACTTCATGCGCCTGAGCCTTTGCATCGTTTCATGGCAGATCCTGTGCGCATGAAGTGTTACGCCCGCTTTTTCACCGGGTAGCACACTTCGGTGACGTACTCCTCCGGGTCGTCGGTCTCGCTGGGATTGACGTGGTAAATATTGAAGGCCGGGCCGTCAAAGGCATAGCCGTTGTCCCGCACCCAGGCGGCCACGGCGGCGTTGGCCGCGCGGATCTTGTCGTAGGGCCCCCGGAAGGTGGCCGAGGCAAACGTCACGGCGGGCAGGGTGCGGAAGCGGACGTGCTCCGTGTCGGGGTAGTCTCCCCGGACCGTCTTCTGCGCCTCCGCATCCACCTCCCGCTCCCGGTACTCCCCGTCGTAATAGGTGACGGAGCAGAGACAGGGCTCCTCCAGCCGGAGGCTCAAGGGCGCGGTCTCCCGGGCCATCACCTGCCAGAGCTGGTGCTCGGCCTCATAGCTGGGGAGGGTCATGCGGACGCAGGCCGCCCGCCGCTGGGGCAGATTTTTCAGAGTAACGCTGTATTCCATGGTGCTTTCATCCTTTCTCAACTGTGCACGGGCCGTGTCCAGGAGGCGCAGCCGCTGCCTCGTCTCCGCCAGGAGGGCCTCCAGCGCCCGCTGCTGCTCCGCCAGGCGGCGGTCCAGCTCCTCCCGTCCGCCGTCCTCCAGCAGCGCCCCGATGGCGGACAGGCCGAAGCCCATGTCCCGCAGGGCGGCGATGCGCCCCGCCGTGGTGAGCTGCTCCTCGCGGTAGTAGCGGTAGCCGGTGAACGGGTCGGTGTGGACGGGCTGGAGCAGCCCCAGCTCGTCGTAGCGGCGCAGCATGCGGATGCTGAGCCTGGACAACTTGGAAAAGGTACCGATTTTCAACATGGCCGATTCCTCACATATATGTGATCTTCCTGAGCTCAGGATTATCCTA
>NZ_JH417772.1 GCF_000239295.1 Flavonifractor plautii ATCC 29863 | reverse complement strand
TCACCGTCCAATATGTTTGACAAACCTACAAAAGAAGCGGAAGGGGGCGGCAGGCGCCGCCCCCGGAGGGATTCAGAGACGCTCCTTTTCCGGATTGTCGGAAATGAGCCGCCGGATGGCCTCGTCCGGGTAGGACAGCAGCCGGCCGTATTCCCAGGCGAGCTGGCTGCGGTTGCCGCCGAAGTAGGCCCGCTCGGCCACCAGATTGGCCTTGCGCTCCTTCAGGCGCAGGTACTGGTCGAGAATGTGGCCAGCCCGGTAGAACAGGATGTTGAACTTGCCCTGATTCAGCGAGAGGGGAAAGAGATCGGTGAGCAGCGGGGTGTCCTCTATGTAGAGCTGGTTGCCGTACTGGTGGCAGCAGGAGCGGGCAAAGGGGATCAGGGCGTCCCGCTCTGCGGCGCTGTCCATGGGATGGCTGAGGGCCAGTGCCTTCACCCCGGAGCGCACCATCTCGTTGAAGCAGTCAATCACGCCGCACTGGTAGGAATAGGGATCAATGTTCTGCATAATCAGGGCCTCCTGTCTTGTCCCTTCTATTTTACCCCACCGCTGCCCATATGACAAGCGGGTAAAGAAAGGGAAAAAAAGGAAGATGTGTCGATTTTCTACCGGGCCCAGTCCCGGCTGCGGCCCACCGCCCGGTGCCACTGCTCCAGCAGGTGCTCCCGCTGCTCCGGCGGCATGGCGGGGGAGAAGGCGGTGTCGCACCGCCACAGGCGGCGCAGCTCGCGGTACCGCTCCACACCCCGGCGGCCAGACCGGCCAGATAGGCTGCCCCCAGGGCGGTGGTCTCCCGGATGGCGGGGCGGCGGACCTCCCGATCCAGGATGTCCGCTTGGAACTGCATGAGGAAGGCGTCCCGGCTGGCCCCGCCGTCGGCCTTGAGCTGGCCCAATGGCAGGCCGGTATCCGCCTCCATGGCGTGAACCAGGTCGGCCACCTGGTAGGCGATGGACTCCTGGGCCGCCCGGGTGATGTGCTCCCGCCGGGTGCCCCGGGTGAGGCCCACCAGAATGCCCCGGGCGTACATGTCCCAATAGGGGGCCCCCAGACCGGTAAAGGCGGGTACCAGATAGACGCCCCCGTTGTCGGGCACCTTCTGGGCGTAGTACTCTGCGTCCCGGCTCTCGGGGAAGAAGCGCAGCTCGTCCCGCAGCCACTGGATCACCGCCCCGCCCACGAAGACGGAGCCCTCCAGGGCGTACTGCACCCCTCCGTCCAGCCCGACCGCCACGGTGGTGAGCAGGCCGTTGCGGCTGGCGCAGGGCTTGTCCCCGGTGTTCATCAGCAGGAAGCAGCCGGTGCCGTAGGTGTTCTTGGCGTCGCCGGGGGAAAAGCAGCCCTGGCCGAACAGGGCGGCCTGCTGGTCGCCGGCCATGCCGGCGATGGGGATGCGCACGCCCTGTATGTCGGTGTAGCCGTAGACCTCGCTGGAGGGGCGCACCTGGGGCAGCATGGCCCTGGGAATGTCCAGGGCGGAGAGGAGGGTGTCGTCCCAGTCCAGGGCATGGATGTCAAAGAGCATGGTGCGGGAGGCGTTGGTGACGTCGGTGGCGTGGACGGCCCCGCCAGTGAGCTTCCACAGCAGCCAGGCGTCCACCGTGCCGAACAGAATCTCCCCCCGGCGGGCCTTTTCCCGGGCCCCCTCCACATGGTCGAGCACCCACTTGATCTTAGTGGCGGAGAAGTACGCGTCGGGAACCAGGCCGGTGGCGGCGCGGATGTGCTCCTCCAGTCCCTCGGCCCGCAGCCGGTCCACCAACTCCGCCGTACGGCGGCACTGCCAGACGATGGCGTTGTAGATGGGCCGCCCGGTGGCACGGTCCCACAAAATGGTGGTCTCACGCTGGTTGGTGATGCCGATGGCGGCGATCTCCGCCGGGTTTACCCCCGACTGGGCGATGACCTCCATCATTACCCCGTACTGGGAGGACCAGATCTCCATGGGGTCATGCTCCACCCACCCCTCCCGGGGGTAGAACTGGGTGAACTCCTTTTGCGCCACGCCGAGAATGTTCTGCTCCCGGTCAAAGAGGATGGCGCGGGAGCTGGTGGTGCCCTGATCCAGAGAGAGAAGATAGGTGCCCATAGCGAAGCCTCCTTTTAGAAATTGAGGGTGAAGCGGTCCCGCCGGACGGTGAGCACGCCCTCCCGCTGGAGGGCGCCGATGGTGCGGGACAGTGCGCTGCGGTCCACGCAGAGATAGTCCGCCAGGGCCTGCCGGTCAAAGGGGACGGTGACGGTGGCGCGGCCTGTCCGGGCGGCCTGCTCCTCCAAATAGGAGAGCAGCCGCTCCCGGATGGTGCGGCCGGACAGGTGCCCCAGCTTGCCCGCCAGAGAGAGGTTTTTCTCCGCCAGCACCTGGAGCAGATTGGAGATGAGCCGGGTGTGGAAGGTACAGGCGGCGGAGCAGGGGGCGGAGATGCGGCCGCAGTCGATGAGCAGCACCGCCGCGTCGGCGGCGGCCGTGACGGTCACCGGCAGGCTCTCCGCCCGGGCGCAGGCGAAGGACTCGGCAAAGAGGCCGCCGGGGCGGATCTCCCCCATGACCACTCGCTGGCCGTCGGCCTTGGTCCGGCTCACCTGCACCTGGCCAGTGAGCACCGCCCCCAGGTGGGTGGCGGGATCGCCGGCATGAAAGATTACATCCCCCTTGGAGTACTGCCGCAGCCGCGCCCCCAGACAGTCCAGCATGGACAGCAGCTCCCTGTCCCCCATGCCGTGGAACAGGGCGACCCTCCGCAGGGCCCCCAGATAGGCCTCCATGGCCGCCTCCCTTCTGTTGCAAAAGCAACCCGTTTGCCCTATGGTAGCAGAAAAAACGGACGAAGGCAAGAGAAAGCCGCCGCCGTCTTGCAAAATGGGGTGGAAGCTGGTAAGATAGGGACAGATTTGACAGAAACGGCGGTGAAGGTATGACAGGTATGTTGGCCGTTGGCGTGCTTCTGATTGCCCTTGGCGTGGTCTTTCTCGCGGTGCCTCTGGAGCAGCTCCAGAAGGTGTTCCGGCGGATGCGTTCCCGGATTGGAACCAAAATCGGCGGCGCGGTGCTGGTGGCAGCCGGTATCGCCCTGGCCCTGTACTGACATGGATAAGGCAGGCCGCCCGCAGTTTATGCGGGCGGCCT
>NZ_JH417771.1 GCF_000239295.1 Flavonifractor plautii ATCC 29863 | reverse complement strand
TCAGATGTCCAATATGTATTGTAGTCCTACACTGCTGCCGGAGGCGGAGCGGTAGGTAGGCATGGAGGTCACCTCGGTTTTCTGGTAAAATAAGAATCTTCAATCAAACCTAAATGCACCAATTTTGCTTCGATGGACCTTCGACTTCTTCCGTGCTCTTTGGCGATTGCTGATAGTTTCATTCCAGAATGAAATTCATCCACCAGCTTGTCTTGTTCTGCCTGTGGCCAAGGTTTGCCTGCATTGGGCGCACTGGGGCTTTTTTTGATTTCCTGTGTCGAACCAAGTATCTGATGTAAAGCACGAATGATATCAGGATGATTACAAACATGGTCTCGTGGGAAAAGTTCGCCGGTAAAGGGATCAATACCATCAGCCAAAGCGGTCAGGAGTTCTTTTGCTCTCGCAATATCCATTCAGCATTCCTCCCTTACTTCCTTCAAAAGGATCATTTTCTCAAATCCGCCCCGCTTTGCCGCTTTGTCTGCCCGTACTTGTTCTAACTCTTCCAATGTCCAGCCACGGGCTTTTACAACAGCCTGCATAACTTCTAAGAGGTCAGCCAATTCTTCCAAGGATTTGCTCTCCTGATATTCCGCCAGTTCCTCATTCAGCTTCTGCTCCAGAAGATGTATGTAGTCCTCATCAGTAAGTGTTTCGCAGACACAGATTTTTCCGTCTGCTTCAATAATCTCTGGAATATGATCCCGCACCAGCTTGTGATAGGCTTTAGTAGGCATCCTTCAGCCTCCTCAAAATTTCCTCATCCGCAGGGCAAAATGCATACTGATCAATTTCATCCACCGTAATCCAACGAATGTCATTGTGCTCCAATTTATGGGGGATACCCTCATGGATGGTCGCATGAAACAGCGTTAGGTGAACTGTCAGATCCGGGTATTCGTGAACCACATCCATGAACACCTCACCCACATCCAGAGTAATGGCCAGTTCTTCTTGACACTCCCGAATCAGAGCCTGTTCCTTGGTTTCGCCTGGCTCAACCTTTCCGCCAACGAACTCCCAAAGAAGTCCTCTGGCCTTATGGGCCGGGCGCTGACAAATCATAAATTTGTCCTGATCCCAGATCAGGGCTGCTACTACCTCTGTCATCTATCCCACCACCAATTTGTTTGTCTTCTTCAAAAATTTCGCTGGAATCGGTCGATCCAGTTTCCAGGTGATATTCATGGGCTTGCTCCCGTTGTGCTTCATATAGTTGGCTGTGCCCAGAAATGTATAAGCCTCCGCGCCTCCTGTGACCCGGTCCGCCTTGAATTCCCGGACAAACAGCAGCACCTTGCTCCTGCGTTCCTGGTGATGGATGTACCGCTGCCCGGTAGGAGAGTCCGCCGCTGTGGTGCTCTGGCTCTGCCAGTGGAACAGGTTCTCGTTGATGGAGTAATCGTGATACATGGTAGTGGGCGAGTAGTCCTTGTCCGCCTTATTCAGCGTCACAAAGAACACATCCAGATGTTTCTCCGGCAGCCACTTCACACCCTCACGCACCGTGGCCGGTTTCAGGAAATCCAGCGCCACCAGCAGCTGGTCCCGGGTATAGGTGCAGTGGAGGTCCAGCGGGCAGTCAAAGCCCAGCTCCACCGGCTCGTCAATGAAGTCGATCTGCTCATACCGATAGCGGAGCAGGTCCAAAAGCTCGCCCAGCAGCACGGGACTGTCCGAGAGGGCATACAGGTTGTCCAGCACTTCATCGGATGTCCAGCTTTCTGCCGCCTTGCCCCAAACAGTTACGTAGAACATCTGGAGCATGCGCTGTTCCAGCTCATCCAGCGTCGCAAAGTCCACATTGTCCAGGCGGGGCAGCAAATCCAACAAAAAGCGAATCCAGCGCTGGGAGTCCACAACGGCCAATCGGGCAAAGGCTTTCGTGAGCACTTCCTCCAGCGGTTCACTGAAATCTGCAATTACATCTGCCCGAGCACAGATGCGAGAGAAGGAGGAAAACTTGTAGATTGCCCTGGGGTCCAAATGATAATAGTCCAGAAAGTTTGCCAGGGTCAGATCCAAACCGCTGTCCTCCGCAAAGCTGGCCGCTCGGGACACCAGCCCGGCGGTATTTCCATAGGAGGCACGGATGTTATCCAGGATGTACTTGGCAGCCTTCTTCTCCAGCTGGATATAGCAGCCCTTGGGCGCGGAGACAAACCCGTCTTTGATCTCCCGGGTCACGCTGCGAGTGGTATTGGACAGCAGGGCGGCAAACTTGTCCTCAAAGTTATACCGCTTGTTGGCCTGGCCGATAAAATCCAGCACAGTCAGGCATTCCTTATCCTCCGCCAGCCGCAGACCACGACCCAGCTGCTGGAGGAAAATGGTCAGGGACTCGGTGGGCCGCAGGAACAGCACCGTATTGACCTCTGGGATGTCAACGCCTTCGTTGTAGATGTCCACCACAAAAATGAAGCGCACCTCGCCGCTCACCAGCCGCCCCTTGGCGGCTTTTCTCTCATCATCGGAGGATTTCCCCGTCAGGAAAATGGAGGGGATGCCGTGGCTATTGAAATAGCGGCACATAAACTCTGCATGCTCGATGGACACGCAGAAGCCCAGGCCTTTCACCTCGTCGATATCGGTCACATACTTGAGAAGGGAGAACACCACCAGATCGGCGCGGCGGTTGGCCACGGCGCCGCTGAGGGTGTAGAGATTGGAAAGCTCATTTTTGTCGTAGCCGCCGGCACTCCATTTCAGGGTGTTCAAATCCACCGTGTCGGTGACGCCGAAATACTGGAAGGGGCACAGCAGCTTGCGGTCAATGGCCTCCGGCAGACGGATTTCCGCGGCAATCCGGTTGTTGAAGTAGGGCAGTACGCTCTTACCGTCCATACGCTCCGGAGTGGCTGTCAGGCCCAGGAGGATCTGGGGTTGGTAGTAGGACAGTAACTTCTGATAGGTAGGTGCCGCTGCGTGGTGGAACTCGTCCACCACGATGTAGTCGTAAAAATCCGGAGCGGTTTTGGCGGTGAAATTCTGGGAGTTGAAGGTCTGGATAGACAGAAACAGGTGGTCAATGCCCTCTGGCCGGTAGCTGCCCACAAACAGCTCTCCGAAATTGGCGTCCTTCAGGACTGCTCGGAAGGTGTACAGGCTCTGCCGCAGAATTTCCTCCCGGTGGGCTACAAAGAGTAGGCGGCAGACCTTGCCAGGATGCTGCTTGCAGAAGCGCTTATAGTCCAGAGCGGAGATCACCGTTTTTCCGGTACCGGTAGCGGCTACCACCAGGTTCCGGGTGTAGCCCCGGACAGCGCGCTCCGCTTCCAGCTTGTCCAGGATCTCTTGCTGATAGGAGTAGGGGGCGATATCCATGGTGTACACTTCGGCGTTGTTGGCGTCAAAGTATTTTTCCGCTTTCAGTGCCCGGGCCAACCTCTCCTTCTGATCCTCGGAGTAATACTCAAATTCGTTGGAATTCCAGTAGCTCTCGAAGGTGGCGGCGATCTTGTCGATAGTCTCCGGCAGATCCCGGCGGGTCACCTTCACGTTCCACTCCAAACCGCTGGAGATAGCGGCGTTGGACAGGTTGGAGGAGCCTACATAGGCGGTGGTGAAGCCGGTATTCCGGCAAAAGATATAGGTCTTGGCGTGGAGGCGGGTGCGCTTAGTGTCGTAGCTGACCTTGATTTTGGTGTTGGGCAACTTGCGTAGTTCCTCAATGGCTTTCACATCGGTGGCCCCCATGTAGGAGGTGGTGATGATCCGCAGCTCGCCTCCGTTCTGGGTAAACTCCCGCAGCTCATCTATCAGGAGCCGCAAGCCACTCCACTTGATGAAGGACACCAACATATCGATGCGGTCGGCAGAGACAATCTCCTTTTTGAGCTCCGTGTACATCTGGGGCTCATGGATAGCTCCGGTAAACAGGCTGCTCTGGGCGATGGAGGTTTCCGGCCGGCTCAGGTCGGCAGCTGTCTTGCCCACTGCCAGTCGTGGATCCTGCTCCTGTAAAAGCGCAAGAAGCTGCTCTGCCCGCAGGTCGACGCTCAGCGAAGCAAAGTCAGCTTCTTTCGTTGTATTCTGGATGAGGTTTACGATCTGGTTGGCAAGGCCGATCTGGGTAGAGATGTCCCCGCCGTTGTCCGCCACATTCTCCAGGCCCTTTTGCACCACATCTGCCAGATACTGCGCCAACACCTTGGAGGCCTCCGCCCTGTCAATGGGCGCAACCGATTTGCGGGTATCGGGAATCTCCGAAAGCTCGCGGTTCAGGGCAGTATTGATGACTTGTTCATAAAGGCCGGGAGGCAACATGTTAGTTCACTCTTTCTATTTTCTCTTCTGGGATACATATTGTACTTAGTATAATTGGAATTCCAATATCCGACAAGAACTTATTGGCAAATATCAACAAAGCGTTCCAGATTTTATGTATCCCTTTTCCGATCATTAAGAATTCAGTTTAGCATCCCATTTGTCCAATAAGCAGGACTAGATAAGGTACAATAATTTTCGCAAATTGAAAAG
>NZ_JH417770.1 GCF_000239295.1 Flavonifractor plautii ATCC 29863 | reverse complement strand
CGCGGGGCATTGCCCCGCGCCTCTTTGCTCCGCCTGCTGTTTGCCTTAGTGCAGGCCGTCCGCCGGTCAACACTTGAGCAGCAAATGCGTCCAGCAATAACCGCGGCGGCCGCCAGCAGAAGGGCCGCTGGCGGTGCTCATGCGGCGTACCCCTTCCAAGCGCTCCGTCACCTTCGCAGACATATCCGCCCCCGCCTTTTGAAGTATGCTGGACATAGATGTCCATAGGGTCTGACTCTTTGCCTTTGAACAAATAATCCGTTGTTACTCCGAAGATCTCACTCAGCCGAATTATTTTTTCACTGTCCGGTAAACTCTGGTCCGTTTCACGCAGTTAAAAAGATGGTGTCAACGGCTTGGTCGATGTTGCCAATGAAGCGATAGAAAATCTCGATTTTCTGTACCCGTTTTCCCTCGCTGTCCTTTACCGCCTCATGGATAAGGCTTTTTCAAGCAAGGTAATCATACTTCTGCGGTCAGCTCAGACAGGTCGGCATATTGCTTTACCAAAGCAAGCCATTTTTCAATGTTTTCCGTCTGTTCCCGTGCGGCTTCAAGCTGTGTATTCAAGACCAGGATTTTAGTCTCCAGCGCCTCCTGCTCCTGCTGGTACTTTTGGGAGAGCATAGAGAAGTTCCGGGCGGTCATGACCTCCGCGGTCCTGTCCTCATATATCCGGGCTATCAGGCTGTCCAGCTCGGCAAGACGTTTTTCCGCCCGCTTTTTCTCCGCCGCCGCCCGTCTGTGCTTTGCCTCCTGTCCACTGTTGGAGGGCTTCAAAAGGCGGGCGGCTATGGCTTTCTCATTCTGATGGACCGCCTTAATCCAGAACTGCAAACGGGAGAGAACATAGGGATAAAGAACATCATAGCGGACATAATGTGCGGAACACTGATTGCCGAGTTGTCCATAGCGGCTGCAATCGTAATGCCTGTATGGTTTCTTGATCTGGCGTTTTGTCCTGAAACGCATAGACCAGCCACAACCGGCGCATTTGAGAGGCCTGGAGAAAATTTGTGTTGTCTGGTCCTTCATATAACGGCGGCGTGTGGCGATCTGTTCTTGCACACGGTCAAAAACATCTTTCGAAATGATCACCTCATGAGTCCCCTCGACACGTACCCACTCGCTGGGGTCCTTGCGGATACGCTTCTTATTTTTGTTGGAGATATTTGTTTCCCGGTAATGGACCGAATTTTCGATGTAGGTTTCATCCTCCAAAATGCTTTTGACCTGGGCTATGGTCCAGGCGTAGGCTTTTCCCTCCGGGGCGTTGGCGTAGATGTTTGCAAATGTCCCTTTGCGCTGATAGTTCAGCCAGCCGGGGGTGGATCCCTTCTCTTGCGTCAGTACCTTGGAGGTTTTAGCGGCTCCCACCCCACGCACCGCAAGGGCATAAATTTTTTCAATTATCCAGCGGGTATCCTCAGCAATCAGCAAATGGCATTTTTCCTCCGGGTCCTTGCGGCAGCCAATGGGCACATAGGCGAAAATCCTTTGTCCTTTGGCAAATTTGGCCTTGAACGCTGATTTTACCTTGCGTCTGAATGAGCCGAACCAGTGTGGGGCGATCCACTTCTTCCAGCTGAGCATAATCCTGCATCATGTTCAGCCACTCGTCTACGGACTGTTCTTTTTCCCGCCTGGCAGACAGCAGTTCGCAAAGTACCTTACGCCGCTCCTGCTTTGCGGCTCGCTCTACTTCATAGCCATTCAAGAGCTGGACACACAGGTTTTCCGGGACGCGTCCCATGACCTTATCCCCGTAAGCGGACTGCACCAGCCTGTCCAGTTCCGGCAGCCGCTTCACGTTACCTTTACTCCATAAAACAGGCGGCCGTCAAAACTCTGGCCCCCCATATTTCAAAGTACAAATCTTTCAGCAGCAGACCGGATCCTGGCCACGCTCCACCGTCTCACCCCGAAAGCAATGCCCGCGGTATTTCCAGATGCCGGGCATATCGCGGCATCGCTCGAAAGTAACGTAGCTCGCACGCCACCGACTGGTTTTCGGGTCTTCCCGATGACTATGCCCCCCCCATTTATGCGCATGCACTCGAGAGAAAGGCCAACAATTTATCGCTTCGTCCACCATGGCTCCCACAACATAGTCTCTGGGCTTTGCAGTCTCATAACGGAATGTCTTTGCGGTGAATATTTCCAACTCAGCACTAATTCATCCAGGCCTTTATTTTCTGTAAAAATCTCAGAATCCGTTAGATTATATCAGCCGTATTATGCATCTAAAAATATATTGTTTTTTGTGCTATAATCCCCTGTGACATACTTCCAGCACCAAGCAGAGGACACATTGAGTAACAGTTGGTATTAAAATTGCTATACACTATTTCCAGAGGGGGCGTTGTCCCTCAAAAGAAAGGAGACTAAGTTTATGGAAAAGTTTGTTTCTGAACTGCGCGTAAGAATGTCTGCCAAAGATGCACACTATGGTGGAAATCTGGTAGATGGCGCACATATGCTGCACCTCTTTGGCGATGTGGCTACCGAACTGCTGATCCGCTGCGACGGCGATGAGGGGTTGTTTTGCGCATACGACAATATAGAGTTTCTGGCTCCTGTTTACGCCGGAGACTACATCGAAGCGAAGGGCGAGATCACTTATATCGGAAATACGTCCCGCAAGATGACCTTTACCGCGTACAAGGTCATTACAGCTAGGCCGGACGTAAGCGCTTCAGCGGCCGACGTTCTGGATGAGCCGGTTTTGGTCTGCCGAGCCAGCGGCACCTGTGTGGTCCCAAAGAACTGCAAGCGGAAATAAACAGTTGCCGGACGGGTCCCCAATGGGGCCCGTCCGCTTTCTATCAAATTAAGCGACAGAAGAGGGCATCTATAATGGATAGCTTTGGGCTAGAACGATCTATAGAGCCGCGGCACGCCCTGGCCCAACAGGCGTGGAAAATAGATAATACGATGACGCTTCGGTCGGACGAGGTTCTCATCGACGTCAAAATCATCAATATCAATTTGGCCAGCTTCAATGAAATTCTGGACGAAACAGGCGAGGATAGAGCCTTGCTGTGTCAACGCGTTTTAGAAATTGTCCGCGAGCGGGGAAAACTTCACAATCCGGTAACCAACAGTGGAGGAATGTTATATGGCACCGTGGTGGAGTTAGGTCCCAGCTACCCAAATATTTACCATATCCGGCCAAAGGACGAGATCATATCTCTGTCCTCCCTCACGGTAACCCCTCTGCACATTACGCAGATCCTCCGCATTGACTACGAAAGCGCCCAACTGGAGGTAGAGGGTCAGGCCATCCTATATGCCAACTCTCCAGTCGTCAAAAAACCGCCGGACTTGCCCCTGCGAGCCGTGATTGCAGCTATGGATGAGGCTGGCGCCCCTACTCGCTCCTATCAGATCGTGCAACCTGGGCAGGATGTACTGATACTCGGTGCCAGCGGCCGCATCGGTCTGATGTGTGGCTATGCCGCTAAGGATAAGATGGGCTCCAGCGGACGGCTTGTAGGTATCGTGCGAGATCAGGAAAGCCGTATTCAAATGGAACCATGCAGCGTGTTCGACGAGGTGTTGGAACTGGACGCCACCAACTTGAGCGCTTTTTGCGGCACTCCACACGCGGAGATCATTCAGCGCTTTGATGTAGTCATCAACTGTATCAACACAGCAGACACTGAGGCTGCAAGCCTATTGGCAGTCAAAAACCATGGGACCATATACTTTGCCACCATATGCTGCGACTATAAATTCGTGGCGCTGACCGCAGAAAGTATCGGCAAAGAGATTCAGGTCATCCCTTACACAGGCTTTTTGGAGGGACACGCAGACTACACTTTGGGTCTAATGCGCAGGTTCCCGCAAATGCAGACAGACATCCAGCGCGGGATATGCGGTGTGCCGGAGACTATCTCTATCCCGAACTCGGACGAAACACCGCACGCAAAGAGTGAAGCGGACGAGGACTGTGCGAGCGGATATATCTTCCATAGCCTGGAGGCCAAGGCCACTCTGCGCCAGGCGCTTAAAGTTGCCCGCTATACCTCCAACGTCATGATCTATGGCGAATCCGGTGTTGGAAAGGAAATTATTGCCAGAATTATTCATCAGAACAGCGAGCGAAAAAGCTTCCCAATGGTCAAAATCAACTGTGCCGCGATTCCGGAGCATCTGCTGGAGTCGGAACTGTTTGGCTACGAAAAGGGTTCCTTTACCGGAGCAAACATCAAGGGGAAAATCGGCCTCTGGGAAGCTGCACAGAACGGCACTCTATTCTTGGACGAGGTGGGCGAGCTTCCCCTTACTTTCCAGGCCAAGTTGCTGCGCGTGATCCAAGAAAAAGAAATTGTTCGTGTCGGTGGGCTAACTCCCATCAAGGTGGATGTACGGATCATCGCTGCCACCAACCGAAATCTAGCTCGCATGGTGCAGGCCGGGGAATTCCGAGAGGATCTTTACTACCGGCTGAACGTCTATCCCATCACTGTTTTGCCTCTGCGCATGCGCCGGGCAGACATCATCCCCTTAGCCAAATACTTTGTAGAGCGATACAACCTGGAATTCGGGCTTCAAAAGTCGCTAGGCGCAAAAGCACTGGAATTTCTGGAGAACCAGTCCTTTCGCGGAAATATCCGCGAGTTGCAAAATCTGATCCAGCGGTTGATGATTATGACAAATAACCGGATCATTGAGGCGCGGGACGTGCTCCAAGTCCTCTCCATGGACAGCGTGGAGCCGCCTTCTGTAGCAGCAGCCGTTCCATCTCCGGATTTTCACAAGCAGACCACCGGCGGTTCTCTGAAGGAAATGTTGAGCCAGCGGGAACGGGAAATCCTCCAGTTATACCAGCAACGGTACAAGTCCACTCGAAAGATTGCCAACATGCTGGGGATTAGTCAATCCTCTGTAGTCCGAAAATTAAATCTGTACGGTCTTCAATCGGAAGAGAAGTGAACCTTTTTTGAATCACAAGCGAACCATAAATTGATCGTTCGATCAATTTATGGTTCGCTCTTCTGTTAATGGACTTCGAATTCCCGTTTCACTAAAGATAAAACTAGTAAAAATATCAAAAAATGAGTTGGCACGCAGCTTGCAGTTCAAAAATATAGTATTTCGCTACAGAAAGGAGACTCTACCATGCGAGGAGATCCATACGGAAGCCATCGTGTCATTTCCCCCAAAGGATTGCTTCCGCAGGCAGCAGAACGGGTGGACAACTCCCCCACTATTTGTTCCAATGAGATTCTGATCGACGTCATCGCGCTTCAGCCAACGGCCACAGCCTTTGGCCGCATCAAGCAAGAGTGTGGCGGCGATGTGAACCGGATCGCCCAGGAGATCCAGAAGATCGTGGACGAGCGCGGGAAGTTCCAAGACCCGGTAACAAAATCTGGCGGTATTCTGATCGGTCGCATCAAGGAGATTGGCGCCGATCTGGCTGGCTCTACAGACGCCCAGGTGGGCGATAAGATCGCCACTTTAGTGTCCCTGTCACTCACTCCTCTAAAAATTAATGAGATCACGTCTATTGACGTGGACACCGAGCAGGTCTTTTGTAAAGCCAGCGCCATACTGTTCGAGAGCGGCATTTACACCAAGCTTCCGGAGGACCTTGGCGACCAGCTTAGCCTGGCGTTGATGGATGTGGCCGGTGCCCCGGCCCAAGTCGCAGTCCACGTCAAGGCGGGAGATACCGTGGTAGTGGTGGGTGCCGGCAAGGCCGGGCTTCTCTGCCTGGCGGAGGCTAAAAAACGGGTAGCTCCCACTGGCAAGGTGATCTGCATGGAATATTCCCCCCGGCAGTGTGAGATTGTGCGTAGCCTGGGCATTGCGGACGTTGTGCTGGAAGCCGATGCCAAGAAGCCTCTGGAGGCCCTGGATATTTACCAGAATGCATTGGGTGACCAACTGGCGGACTTCACGGTCAACACCGTGAGTGTACCTAACACGGAATTGGCCACGGTGCTTGTAACTAAAGATACGGGAATGATCTACTTTTTCAGCATGAGTACTGATTTTGCCAAAGCGTCTCTGGGGGCCGAGGGCATCAAGAAATATGTGCCCATGCTTATCGGAAATGGATATTACCCCGGCCATGCCGAAATTGCCTTTGACGCTGTGCGAAGGGAGGAGAAGCTACGAGATTCCTTCACAAAACGCTACTGCAAATAAAATTTGTTTAAGAAAGGAAGTGAGAATGATGGAAAAACTCATCATTACCGCAGCCATCTGCGGCGCGGAGGTCACCAAGGAAAACAGCCCCGCTGTCCCCTACACCGTGGAGGAGATGGTACGAGAGGCCAAGAGCGCGTATGATGCGGGCGCGGCGGTCATTCATGTGCATGTCCGTTGGGACGACGGCACCCCCACCCAGGACCGGGAACGGTTCCGCGTAGTGCTGGAAGCCATCAAGGCGGCCTGTCCTGGCGTCATCCTGATCCCCTCCACTGGCGGCGCCACCGGCATGACCCCGGAGGAGCGCCTTCAGCCCACCGAGCTCTTCCCCGAGATGGCCACCCTGGACTGCGGCACCTGCAACTTCGGCGACGACATCTTCGTCAACGATATGCCTACCATGCGGGCCTTTGGTCAGCGGATGATTGAGAACCGCATCAAGCCCGAGTATGAGTGCTTTGAGATCGGCCATCTGGACACCATCCTGAACATGGCCAAGAAAGGCCTGGTGCCCGGCGCCCCCATGCAGTTCAACTTCGTGCTGGGGGTGTCCGGCTGCACCCCCGCCACGGTGGGCAACCTGAATTACTTAGTCAAGCAAATCCCCTCCGGCTCCACCTGGACCGTCACCGGCATCGGCCGCAGCGCCTGGGACATGGCCGCCGCCGGCATCGTAATGGGCGGCAATGTCCGCGTTGGCTTTGAGGACAACATCTACCTGGGCAAGGGCCACAAGGCCGCCTCCAACGGTGAGCTGGTGGCCAAGGTGGTACGCCTCTCCAAGGAGCTGGGCCGCGAGATCGCCAACCCCGGCGAGGCCCGCAGGATCCTGTCCCTGGCCTAAACGGCGAATGTCTGCGGCCTATCCGCTGAAAGATAGAACCATCTGCAATGAACAGGAAGGAGAGAACTATGAAACGGAAAAAAATTTTAGCGCTTACTCTCGCGGCAGCCATGAGCCTGGCTCTTTTCTCCGGCTGTAGCCGCCCCAGTGCCAGCAGTGGCGGTAATGATAACCCCTCTGCCAACAACACTGGCAGCACTAGTTCTGAGGAACCCATTGTGATCAAAATTGGCCATACCGACTCTGATACGCGTTCCACTCACAAGTGGAGCGTTTGGCTGGGCGAGTGGCTGGAAGATCAGGCGCCCGGCCGTTTCAAAGTGGAGGTTTACCCCAATGGCCAGTTGGGCGACTCCCCCGACATGGTGGCCGGTGTAAAGCTGGGCACTCTCACCATGGAGTTCGACCTATCCTCCGTGGTAAGTTCCGTGTCCGGACCCGCGACTAGCGCGGTAGACCTCCCCTACCTGTACCCCACCTATGAGGACTGGGTGCAGGGCACCTTTGAAAATGGCGGTCTGGAGCTGTTTAACGAGACCTTGGCCCCCTCCGGCTATTACTGCGTTGGCATGTTCTATAATGGAATGCGTCAGGTGATCAGCCGCACCAGTACCTACCACAATTCCGAGGATCTGCATGGCCAGAAGATCCGCGTGGCGCAGAACGATCTGGACATCAAGACCTGGGACGCTATGGGCGGCAGTCCTACCCCCATGTCCTGGAACGAAGTGCTGACCTCCCTCTCCACAGGCACCATCGAGGCACTTGACCACTCCTTGGGTGTGTTCAATGACTTCAACATCCATGAGATCGCGCCCTACATCACCATTACCAACCACGCAAGCTCCCCCTTCCCCATTGTGTGCTCCCTGGAATGGATCGAGTCCCTGGATCCTGAGGACCGGGCGCTGATCGAGGAGGGCGTGGCCTTGGCCTGCGAGCAGCAGCGCGAGGAGGAGCGCGCCAACGAAATGGAGTATATTGATCGCTTCAAGGAGGAAGGCGCCACTGTGGAGGAGCTCACTGATGAAGAGGTCGCTGCTTTCAAGGAGGCCGTGCAGCCTGTGTATGACGATCTGCGTGCGCAGATCGGCGACGATCTGATGGACCGCTGGCTAGCCACCGTTCCCCAGAGCTGACCCTAGAGGAAACTATATATAGGCCCGCCTAAGCCATCGGTACGGCCTGGTTGGGAACCTATAATATGCTGTAGAGAGAGGGGGGAAAAGGTGTATTTCAGTGATACATCTAATTTGTCTATGAATTCAGCAAAAAAACAGATTTTTTCAATCCTAAATCACATTGAAGAAGTCATCATCGTCTCCATGTTTGCCTTGATGGTCATCATCATTTTCGTCCAGGTCATCATGCGGAAGGCCGGCAATTCTCTGTCCTGGTCGGAAGAGCTGGGGAAATTCCTGTTTGTATGGATCTCCTGGATGGGCATCAGTCTAGGTCAGCGGGAAGGCGAGCATATTAAAATCACTATGCTCACGGATCGGCTGCCTTTCCGCTTGGCCCAGATCGTCAACATCATTTCCGATATCGTCGTGATTATCATCTGCGCCGTCATCTTCTACTATGGCGTGGAACTGGTGGTCGCTCAGGGCAATGTGCCCTATGCTGGCATCAAGATCAGCACCTCCTGGGGCTACTTGGCGGTGGTGCTGGGCTGCGGACTGATGATTCTCCGCACACTGGTGAGCATCAAGCGCTCTGCCCTCACCCTCATCAATGGCGAATTACCCGCTGACACCAAGGCCCGGGAAGGAGGGGATTAAGCATGGATGCAATCATTGTCCTGTTGATTTTGCTGTTTGTCCTGCTGGCGATCGGTGTGCCTGTGGGGTTCGCCATTGGCGGCGCAACCATGATCTCCATGTTTTTCTTCTCGGATCTGAACATGGTGGTCAACGCACAATACTGCTATTCAGGTATTTTCTCGTTTACGGTCATGGCCATCCCCTATTTCATGCTGGCCGGCACCATCATGTCCACTGGCGGTATCGCCCGGCGGATCGTGGACTTTGCCTCTGCGCTGATCGATTTTGTGACCGGCGCCCTGGGGTGCGTTTCCATGCTGGCCTGCATGTTCTTCGGCGCCCTTACCGGCTCCGGCATGGCCACCACCTCTGCCATCGGCGGCATGATGATCCCCGAAATGAAGCGCAAGGGTTATGATTCCTCCTACGCCGCCACTCTGGTCTGCTTCGGCGGTATCGTGGGGCCCATCATTCCGCCCTCCCTGTCCTTTGTGCTCTACGGAGCTTCAACCAAAACCTCCGTGCCTGATCTCTTCAAGGCCGGTATCATCCCCGGCGTTATGATCGGCCTGGTATTTTTGATGGTAAACATCATCATCTGCAAGCGCACTGGCACCGAGGTCCACAAACCCGAGCTTGGGCCCGTCGGAGAAAGGATTCCCATGATCCAGTTCTGGAAAGAACGGCTACACCGGGTAGGCAAGGCCACCAAGGACGGGTTCTGGGCTCTGCTCTCTCCCTTTATTATCCTAGGTGGCATCTACTCTGGCTTCTTCACTCCCACTGAGGCCGCCGCTGTCTCCGTTGTGTACTCCATCATCGTGTCCCTGTTCGTGTACCACGACATGACTTGGAATGACCTGTATAAAACTTTTGTGTCCGCCGCTGTCCTCAACGGCGTTACTTCCTTCCTGCTGGGCACCTCCACAGTGTTCTCCACCTTCATGACCTTCGAACAGGTCCCCCAGATGATCACCAACTTTATGGCCAATCTGTCCGACAGCCCTGTAGTGTTGTTGCTGGTCATCAATGTGTTTCTGCTGATCGTGGGCTGTTTTCTGGATACCGTGCCCGCCATCATCATCATCGCGCCTATGCTGCTGCCTACCATTCAGGCGTTCAACATCAATCCCATTCACTTCGGTGTTGTCATGTCGGTAAACCTAGCTGTTGGTCTGTGTACGCCTCCTTATGGCTGCAACCTCTTCGTGGGTGCGGCCGTAGCCAAAATCAAGATGGAGAGCATGCTCAAATGGGTCGTACCATTTTTCCTGGTCTCCTGTGTATTGCTGTTGATTTTGTCCTTTGTTCCAGCGCTCTCTCTTGCATTTGTCTAGCTTTCCCCCTCCTGACATGCGAATCCGATAGAGAGGGACGGGCCTCCGCTTTTGCGGAGGCCC
>NZ_JH417769.1 GCF_000239295.1 Flavonifractor plautii ATCC 29863 | reverse complement strand
AGCCTCAGACGCTTGCGTCTGAGGCTCGTTTTTTAGGGAAGCACCACCCGCTCCAGCCGGGGGCCGAGGCGGGAGAGCAGCTCGTTGGTGATGGTGCCCGCCGCCTGGGCGGCCTCCCCGGCGGTGAGGACGGCGTCCCCGTCCCGGCCAATGAGAGTGGCGGTATCGCCGGGGGCGACGCCATCCATATCCGTCACGTCCACCAGAAGCTGATCCATACAGATAAGTCCCACTATGGGGGCCGTTCGGCCGTGGAGGAGCACCCGGCCCGCCCCGTTGGAGAGGGTACGGGGCCAGCCGTCGGCGTAGCCGATGGACAGGGTGGCCAGCACGGTGGGCCTCCGGGCGGTGTAGGCTCCGTCGTAGCCCGCCGCCTCCCCGGCGGCCAGGGTGTGAAGCTGGGAGACTCTGGCCCGCAGGGAGAGCACCGGGCGGAGGGGGAGGGCCGCCGTGGTGGCGTCGCCGGGGGCGCTGAGGACGCCGTACAGGGCGATACCGGGGCGGGCGCAGTCGCAGGGGAGGCCGGGGTAGTTGAGTAGGCCATAGCTGCCCTGGAAGTGGACGGCTCCGGGGGCGTACCCAGCGGAGCGCAGGCCGTCCACCGCCGCCTGAAAGCGCCGGAGCTGCTCCCGGGTACGGGCTTGGCTGGCCTCGTCCAGCCGCTCCGCGTCGGCCAGGTGGGTGAATACGCCGGTCACCCGCAGGTGGGAACAGCCGTAGGGGGCGGTCAGGCTCTGGGCGTCGTCCCAGGGGATGCCCAGACGGTGGAGGCCGGTGTCCACCTTGAGGTGGACGGCCAGCCGCCGGCCGCATGCGTCCAGCGCCCGGGCGTGTTCGGTGCTCACCACCGTCTGGGTCAGGCGGTACCGGGCCAGCAGGGGGGCCAGCTCCGGCCCGGAATAGCCAAGCACCAGGATCGTCCCCCGGACGCCGCCCCGCCGCAGGCGGACACCCTCGGCGGCGGTGGCCACGGCAAAGGCGTCCGCGCCCGCCCCGGCGCACAGCCGGGCGATCTCCAAGTCCCCGTGCCCGTAGGCGTTGGCCTTGATTACCGGCATAAGGCTGGCCCCCGCCGGCAGAAGGGAGCCCAGGGCGGCCAGATTGTGCCGCAGGGCGGCGGCGTCCAGCTCGATCCAGGCCCGGCTCCGGGGGGAGGGGGCGGGGCGGATGCGGGCGAAGGGGAGGGCCAGAAGGGAGGAGAGCAGGACCACGGCCAGATAGTGTACAAGACAGTTGTCCACCAGCAGGCCGGTGAGGCCCACCACCCCGGCGCCGCCCCGGATGAGGACGATGCACCAGGGGTGGAGGACATACACCGCCGCCGCCCAGCCCCGGAGGGCGGGCGCGGACGGGAGGGACAGGCGCTGGAGCCACCGCAGGAGGAACCCGACGCACAGGGGGAGGGAGAGGTAGAGGGCGTCAAAGCGGGCCAGGGCAAGGCGCTGCACCAGCAGGCCCTCCGCCGTCAGCAGCGCCAGGGAGAGGAGCAGTCCGGCCCCGTACCAAGCCGCGCTCCGGCGGGCAGGCCTCAGGGCCAGCCAGCCCCCCAGCAGCAGAAAGACAGGGGGGAAGAACAGGCCGTTGCGTGTGTAGTCGAAGAGGAGGAACAGGGCCTCGTACCCGGCCCGGAGGGGCGGCAGGGCGGCGGTGAGGCCGAAATAGCTGTCCCCCAGCAGCCCGGCGGCATAGAGCAGAAGGGCGGGAAGCCACGCCCAGCGGGGCCCCAGGATGCGCAGAAGGCCGTACACCAGGCAGGCCCCCAGCACCAGGGCGGGGAAGTACCACAGGTGGTAAAAGGTGCCGTTGAAGAGCACATCTCGCAGCAGGGCGAAGCCGCTCTCCTCCAGGGTGTGGTTGTAGAGGTTCAGGGGGAGGTAGAGCAGGACCGCGGCCCCGTAAAGCAGCAGCAGCTTTTTGACAAAGGGGATCAGGGCGGCCCGCCCCTCCCGGAGCAGGCGGGGTACCAGGAACCAGCCGGACACCGCGAAGAAGAAGGGGACGGCGATGCGGGCCAGAATGTCGGTCAAAAGGTAGTTGGCCTCCCCGTTCAGGGACAGAAGAGGGCCGGTATGGATGGCGATGACCAGCAGGGCGGCGGGGACGCGGAAGCGGTCAAAGCCGCCGAGCGACTCGGTTTTCATCCCGCATCCCTCCACAGGGTGAGCACCACGCCGCCCTCGTTGGTGTCACAGCGCTGGCAGGGGACGTCGGCGGGCAGGGTCAGGGTGTCCGCCGCCCAGGCGGGCAGGTAGTAAAGCTCAAACAGACGCCCCAGCCCCCGGAAACGAAGAGGCTCCCCTCCCAGCGGGAAGTCGTGAAGCCACTCCAGATATTCCTCCAGTACCAGATGACGCTCCTCCATCAGCTTGGCGTGGGGCCAGCCCACGTACCGGAAGTGCCACGGCTCGTATCCGATGCCGGTGACAGCCTCCTTCCCCTTGGGGTAGCGAAGGATAAAGCCGAAGTCGGCGGCCCGGCGGCGCAGGGCCCCGCAGGGGCCGGAGTCGGGGAAGGCGGGGCAGAGGAAGTCCACCTCCGGCCTATTCTCGCCCAGATCAATGGCCAGCCCGGTCTGATGCTCGCTGCACCCCGGGCGGGCCACATAGGTCTCGGTGAAGGCACTGCCGTGCTCGGCCAGGGCGTCGTCCCAGATGGCCTGCTGCTCGGTTTGAGGGCGGTAGCCGCTGACCGGAATGATGGTGCCCGCGCCGTCCACTGCGGCGAGAAGCTGATCCAACATCACTTTGGCCCGCTGGTGGAGACGTACCTCGGTTTGACCGGAGCGGACGGAGGCGAGGTCCTCCGCGGCGGGCTCCTCCGGCAGGGGATGGGCGCGGTTGACCAGATACAACGTACCTTTCATGCGTCCACCGCCAGTCCGATGAGACGGTCCAGCAGAGGGCCGAACTCCAGGCCTATGCTCCGCATCATGTTGGGGTAGCGGCTGTGAGCTGTGAAACCGGGGATGGTGTTTACCTCGTTAAAGACAATGCGCCCGTCCGGCGTGAGAAACAAATCCACCCGTGCAAAGCCGGAACACTCCAGCGCCCGGTAGATCAACTGGGCGGTCGCCTGAATTTCTGTTTCCTTCTCCTGGGAAATTCGGGCGGGCATGTGTATGCTGGAGGTGATCAGGCCGTACTTCTCCGTGTAGTTGAAAAAACCGCCGGAGAGCTCGATCTCGTCCACATGTCCCACTGTCAGAACCTCATTGCCCAGTACGGCGCAGCCCACCTCAAAGCCGGGCACGGCCTCCTCAATGACCACCTTGCTGTCGTGGGCCAGGGCGGCGGTGACGGCTTCGGCCAACACGCCGGGCTCCTCCACCTTGGTGATGCCAAAGGAGGAACCCGCCCGTGCGGGCTTGACAAACAGGGGATAGGTCAGGCTGGCAGTGCGCTCCGGCAGGGTGTCCAGCCCTTCTCCGGTGCGAAAGAGGGCGGAAGGGGGCACCGCTACACCGGCGGCCCGGACCAGGCGGTGGGCCACGTCCTTGTCCATGCACAGGGCGGAGGCGAGCACCCCGCAGCCCACTACGGGGATGCCTGCCAGCTCCAGCAGGCCCTGCACCGTGCCGTCCTCCCCGTTTTTGCCATGGAGTACCGGAAAGGCGGCGTCCAGATAGCGGGTGGAGGGCCCGGCGGGGGCGATGAGCAGCAGGCCGTGGACGCCGCGGTCGGGGGAGATCACCGCCGGGACGGTATGGCGGGCGTCGGTGTGCCAAGTGTCGTCCAGCAGGGCGTCCACCGGCCCCTGGTAGAGCAGCCAGCGCCCATCCCGTGTGATGCCCAGGAGGACGGGCTCGTACCTGTCCCGGTCCAGATGTGTGAGTACCGCGTGGGCGGACTGGAGGGAGATCTCATATTCGGTGGAAGAGCCGCCGAACAGGACGGCCAATGTGATTTTTTTCATGGGGGAACACCTCCGTCAGAATGGGCTCTCGCCTGTTCTTTTATTATAGAGGGAGTATATCAGGCGTTTCTGACTTCCAACCGACCAAAGGCTTACAATCCTCTGAACCAAATCTTAAAAAAAGCAGTCAAAAAGCGGTATGGTCTCAGACCATACCGCTTTTTGTCATTTTGTGGCTCGCTTTACACCGTTGCCGATGTCTTTGGCGGCGTCGCCAACGCCGTCGACGATGTCGCGGGCTGCATCGCCCACACCGCGGGTTACGTCCTTGGCGGCATCCCCGGCATCCCGGACCGCGTCACGGGCGGCCGAGCCGCCGTCCTTCGGGTGTTCGGTACCCTCCGGGGCGGGCGTGGTGGTATTGGGGGCTGCGGGGGTGTTCTCCGGCATGGTGCTGGGCTGGGAGGTGACAACCGGCGAGGGAGTCGGAGTCACATCAGGGGCTTTATCGCGGGTACAAGCGGTCAGCGGCAGAGCCAGAGCGAGCCCGATGCCGAGCAGAGTCCATGTGCGTTTCATGTGTGTTCCTCCTGTTCCTTCCAATGGATTTCGTTCAGATGGATTCACCCAGCACCTAGTATACGTTATTCCACGCTGATTACACGCGGGAAGAAGTGTCAGAGAAAAAAGGGTTGCAATTTCCAGAAAGATCTGCTATTATAATAATAACAGTAATAGTTACTGTTTATAATGTGCCGAGAAAAGAGGTGGCTCATGAACGGCAAGCGCTATTCCCGGCAGCGGGAATTGATCTATGAGGCTTTGCGGCAGACAGAACAGCACCCCACGGCGGAGATGATTTATCAGTGGCTGAAGCCGGCCAATCCCAGCCTGAGCCTGGGAACCGTTTACCGGAATCTAAACCTTTTGGCAGATGAAGGTGCAATCCGCCGGATGGCATTTCCGGTGGAGCGCTATGACGCAAAGACAATGCCCCACCCTCATTTCTGCTGTGACCAGTGCGGGGCGGTTTACGACCCGCACCTTCCCTACGATGCGGAGCTGGACCGGCAGGCACTGCTGGCCAGCGGGCACGATGTCACGGGCCATGAGGTGGTTTTTCACGGAATTTGCACAAAGTGCAAACAACTTCATTGATCTTTTCTTAAAATATGATAAGATGTGACCATCAAAATTAGAAAGGAAGGTTGTTCCAATGGAATTTAAGCTGTATCGCTGTGCCCACTGCGGCAATGTCATTTTCAAGGTGGTCGACAAGGGTGTTCCTGTCATGTGCTGCGGCCAGAAAATGGAGGAGTTCGTCCCCAACACCACCGATGGTGCTATGGAGAAGCATGTCCCTGCGGTGGAAAAGATTGCCCATGGCAGCGGCTATTCCGTCAGCGTGAAGGTGGGCAGTGTGGAGCACCCCATGCTCCCCGAGCACTACATCTCCATGATCGCGGCGGTGGATGGGGACACCGTCACCATGAAGTTCCCCAAGCCCGGCGAAAAGCCTGAGCTGAAGACCTTCTGCCGCAGTGAGAAGGTGGAGGCGTACGAGATCTGCAACCTCCACGGCTTCTGGAAGGGCGAGGGCTGAGAGGGCCCGTATTTCACTCAAAATCTGATTTAGAAAGGAAGGCTGAGCATTATGGAGCTGAAGGGAAGCAAGACGGAGGCCAATCTGTGGAAGGCGTTTGCGGGAGAGAGCATGGCCCGCAATAAGTATACTTATTTTGCCAGCAAGGCCAAGAAAGAGGGCTTCGAGCAGATCGCGGCCATCTTTGAGGAGACCGCCGGCAATGAGAAGGAGCATGCCAAGCTGTGGTTCAAGGAGCTGGGCGGCATCGGCGATACCGCTGCCAACCTGAAGGCTGCGGCGGCGGGTGAGAACGAAGAGTGGACCCAGATGTATAAGGAGATGGCCGAAACCGCCCGCGAGGAGGGCTTTGAGAAGCTGGCTTTCCTGTTTGACGGCGTCGGCAAGATCGAGAAGGAGCATGAGGAGCGCTACCTGACCCTTTTGAAGAACCTGGAGGAGGGTGTGGTCTTTAAGCGCGGTGACGAGTATGTCTGGAAGTGCCGCAACTGCGGCCACATCCACTTCGGCAAAACCGCTCCTGAGGTCTGCCCCATCTGTGCCCATCCCCAGGCCTATTTCGAGATCCGCAGCATCAATTACTAAGAAGAGACGTACGACAAGCGCTGTATAAAGCGGGTCCGACCTGACGGTCGGGCCCGCTTTGGCCGTCTAAAACCTTATTTTAACAGATAGACTGCCCCGCCGGAGACCCGGCGGGGCAGTGTGCTTTTACTTTAGCAGGCGGATCCACTCGCTGTTGTAGAGCTCACGGATTTCAGGGGAGAGACAGGCAAAGCTCTCCGTCTTGGTATATACGTCGTCGGTAGGGTAGGCATAGGGATCGTTGGCGGTCTCAGGGTCCAGCTCCTCACGGACACTCAGCAGAGGGGAGGAGTACCAGATCTCCTCACAGTTCTTGAGGCCGGCCTGAGTGGAACACATGAAGTTAATGAACTTCTCGGCGTTCTCCTTGTTCTCCGCGCCCTTGGGGATGCACATGGCATCCACGTAGAGATTGGTGCCCTCCCGTGGCAGGGCAAAGGCCAGGTCAGGGTTGTTCTCCTGCATGGTAAGAAAATCGCCGTAATAGTAGGCGCCGATGAGGGCGTTTTCACCCTCCAGCTTGTCGAAAATCTCGTCCATGACGTAGGACTGCACCAGGGGCTTCTGCTCTACCAGAAGGTTGGTGGCCTCCTTGACCTGGGCGGGATCCTCAGTGTTATAGGAGTAGCCCAGCTTCTTGAGGGCAATGCCAATGGCGTCGCGGGAGTTGTTGAACATCAGAATGTCGCCGGAGAGCTCCTCATCCCACAGAATGTCCCAGGTTTCCACATCCTTCTCCGCAGGGTCAATGTAGGCGCTGTTATAGATCACGCCCAGCAGGCCCCACATGTAGGGGACGGAGTAGAGGTTCTCCGGGTCGTACTCCGGGTTTTTCAGATTGGGGTCGATGTCGGCAAAGTTGGGAATATTGTCAAAGTTCAGCGGCTCCAGCATGTCCTCCTCGATGAGCTGACCGATCATATAGTCTGAGGGGATGATGACGTCGTAGCCGCCGGCGCCGCCGGCCAGCTTGCCGTAGAGCGCCTCATTGGACTCAAATGTCTGATAATTGACCTTGATACCAGTCTCCGCCTCGAAATCCTCCAGAACGGACATATCAATGTACTCGCCCCAGTTGTAGACGTTGACCACGCCGGCAGTGCCGGTGTTGCCGCTGGAACTCTCGCCGCCCGGTGTCTCGGCTGTGCCGGAAGGCGATCCGCCGGTACAGCCGCTCAGGGCCGCCGTGCTGAGGGTTGCCAGTGCCAGTACAAGTGCAATTTGCTTTTTCAATTCCTTTCGTTTGCCCCTTTCAAAAAATAATATTATATCAAGGCGGGCTGCCTTTGATATCCGTCAGTTCCCATGAACCATGCGGCGCTTGTCCTGCCGGGTCTGGCGGACATTGACGATGACCAGCAGGGTGACCACCACCACGAAGAGCAGGGTGGACAGGGCGTTGATCTCCGGGCTGACCCGCTTCTTGGCCATGGAATAGATGACCATGGACAGGGTGGAGAAGGTGGAGCCGGCGGTGAAGTAGCTGATCACGAAGTCGTCGATGGACATAGTGAAGGCGATGAGCAGGCCGTTGATCACGCCGGGCATGATCTCAGGCAGGATCACCTTTCGGAAAGCCAGAAAGCCGGGAGCGCCCAGATCCTGGGCCGCCTCATAGATATTGGGGTCAAGCTGCTGGAGCTTGGGCATGACGCAGAGGATGACGTGGGGAATGTCGAAGGTCAGGTGGGCGATGAGCAGGGTGACAAAGCCCAGGTTCCACTTGATGCCCAAGGCAGCTCCCAGTGTGCCGTTAAAGACGTTGACCGCCAGTACAAAGAACAGCATCATGGACACGCCGGTGATGATGTCCGCGTTGGTCAGGGGGATGTTGTTGATGGTGGTGACCACCGTGCGGCTGCGGCGGCGGAAGTTGGTGAAGCCGATGGCGGCTGCCGTGCCAATGATGGTGGAGATCACTGCAGCCAGAATGGAAACCGCCAGTGTGACCCACAGGGCGTCCAGGATCATGGAGTTCTGGAACAGCTCCTTGTACCAATCCAGGGTGAAGCCGGACCACACCGACCGGCTCTTGGACGCGTTGAAGGAGAACACGATGAGCACGAAGATGGGCAGGTAGAGGAACAAAAAGACCAGCAGCATAAAGAAGCGGCTGCCGATGCGCCGGGACTGTTTCACAGGAACGACACCCCCTCTTCTCCCTCGCCAAAGCGGTTCATAATGGCCATGCAGACCAGGACGATGACCATCATTACCAGGGCGATGGCGGAACCCAGCCACGGGTTATAGGTGGTCCCCATGAACTGCATCTCAATGAGGTCGCCCAGCAGCAGGCTCTTGCCGCCGCCCAGCAGACGGGAGATGACAAAGGTGGACACCGAGGGAATGAACACCATGGTCACGCCGGAGAGCACGCCGGGCAGGGAGAGGGGGAAGGTCACCCGGCGAAAGACCGTGAAGGAGTTGGCGCCCAGATCCTGGGCGGCCTCGATCACCTTGGGGTCGATTTTCTCCAGAACGGAGAGGATGGGCAGAATCATGAAAGGCAGGAAGTTGTAGACCATGCCCAGCACGATGGCCCCCTGGGTGTTGATCATCTGGAAGGGGCCGATACCAAACAGGCCCAGAAAGCTGTTGATCAGCCCCCGCTTCTCCAGCAGGAACATCCAGGAGTAGGTGCGCAGCAGGAAGTTCATCCACATGGGCAGCATGATGAGCATCATGGCCACCCGGCGCACCGCAGGACTCTCCTGGGCCAGCCAGTAGGACAGGGGATAGCCGATGAGCAGACAGATGAAGGTGGCGATGATGGCCAGTAAAAAGGAGCGCCCGAACACGCCGGTATACTGGGCCATGGTAGAGAAGTTCTCCAGCGTGAAGCCGCCGGCCTGGCTCGTGAAGGCGTAAAAGACGATGATCAGCAGGGGGGCCACCACAAAGATAGCCATCCAGATGACATAGGGAACGGCGATGCCCTTACTCTTCATCCTCGATTCCCTCCTCCGGGCCCTCATTCAGCTCGTCGTACTCTGAGCTGTAGGAGCTGTAGTCGCCGAACATACCGGAGTAGCGGCTCTTCTTCATGATGTGGAAGCCGTCGGGGTCGATCTTCACCCCAATCCTGGCCCCCACTGGGGAGAAGTCGGTGGTCTGGATGAGCCACTTGAAGCCCTTGAAGTCCACGATGATGTCGTAATGCATCCCCTTGAAGGTGACCTCGGTGACAGTGCCGGTGAGCTGGCCCTGCTCCACGGGGACAATGTCGATGTCCTCCGGGCGGATGACCACATCCACAGGCTCGTTGGGCTGGAAACCGCCGTCCAGACAGGGGAATTTCTTGCCGTACATCCCCACCACCCTGTCCTCATGCATGATGCCGTCGATGATGTTGGACTCGCCGATGAAGTCAGCCACAAAGGCGTTTTTGGGCTCGTTATAGATATCCTGGGGGGTACCGATCTGCTGGATACGCCCTTCATTCATGACCACGACCGTGTCGCTCATGGTGAGGGCCTCCTCCTGGTCGTGGGTGACATAGACAAAGGTGATGCCTACCTGCTGCTGGATGCGCTTGAGTTCGATCTGCATATCCTTGCGCAGCTTGAGATCCAGCGCACCCAGCGGTTCGTCCAGCAGGAGTACCTGGGGGCGGTTGACAATGGCACGGGCGATGGCAACCCGCTGCTGCTGGCCGCCGGAGAGGGAATTGACCGAACGCTTGCCGTACCCGGCCAGGTTGACCAGGGCCAGGGCCTCTTCCACCCGCTCCCGCAGCTCCGCCTCGGGCACTTTGCTGATGCGCAGACCGAAGGCCACGTTTTCAAAGATGTTCATGTGGGTGAACAGGGCATACTTTTGAAAGACGGTATTGACCTTCCTCTTATGAGGAGGAACGTCATTAATCCTCACGCCGTCAAAAAACACGTCGCCGGAGGTCGGCTTCTGAAAGCCGCCGATGATACGGAGCGTCGTGGTTTTGCCGCACCCGGAGGGACCGAGCAGCGTGAGGAATTCCTTGTCGTTGATATAAAGGTTGATATGGTCCAGAATGACGTCGTCGTCAAATTTCATGAAGCAATCCGACAGGCGGATCAGTTCCTTGGACATGTATCCTCCCCCATTTCTAAAAGGTAGTAAAGGGCGCACCCAAACCGGCGGTTGGGTACGCCCTAATGACGAAACAAATCATATATGTTCTTGCGAAAAATGTCAATAATAAAACGAAATATTTTCAGGGATTTTATACCCGCTCCCCGGTGGGAAAGTATTCCGCCACGAAATCCACCTGCTCCACGGTGAACACGCGGCCCCGCAGGTACTCCAGCAGCCCGGCGTCGGTGGGGAAGGTAAAGGCCAGCTTATAGGAATAGAGGGCCTGGAAGGAACGGCCGTACTTCTTGTTGTCCCGCTCCCGGCCATACTTGCCGTCCCCCAGCAGGGGATGGCCGGCGGCGGCGAACTGGGCGCGGATCTGGTGGGTGCGGCCGGTGAGCAGCTCGCACTCTACCAGGGACAGTCCGCCCGCCGTCCGCAGAGTCTTATATAAGGTGGCGGCGCTCTTGCCGCCGGGGACGGGGCGGGAGAAGACCTTCACCTGGGCCTGGTCCTCATCCTTGAGTAGAAAGCCCTCCAGCTTCCCCTGGGATGGCTTCATGCGGCCGTGGACAATGGCCAAGTAGAACTTGGCGATCTCCCGGTCCCTGATCTTCTGGTTAAGGATGCGCAGGGTCTCGGCGTTCTTGGCGGCCATGACGATGCCGCCGGTGTTGCGGTCGATGCGGTTGCACAGGGCCGGAGTAAAGGAGTGCTCGTCCCGGGGATTCCACTCCTTCTTTTGGTAGAGGTAGGCCTGAATGTGGGTGATGAGGGTGTTCACCTTTTCGTGCTCGTCCGCGTGGCACAGCAGGCCAGGCCGTTTGTTGAGCAGCATCAGGTTTTCATCCTCATAGACGATGTCCAGGTGGGGCTTGAAGACGCTCAGAAAGGCGTTCTCCTCCCTGGGCTGCTCGAAGAACTCGTCGTTGATGTATAACTGGAGTATGTCCCCCAACTGGAGCCGCACATCCCGCTGGGAGCCCTTCCCATTGACCTTCACCCGCTTGAGGCGGATGTACTTCTGGGCCAGCGGCACGGGGAGGAGGGGGAGGGTCTTGGCCAGCCAGCGGTCCAGCCGCTGTCCGGCGTCGTTTTTTCCGATGGTGAATTCTTTCATAGTCTGCCTCACAATTCATTTGCATCCATTATAACATAAGCGCACAACCGGGGAAAGAGGGGAAAGGGCTTGCGCAGCACGGTCAAGCTGTGGTATCATAAGAAGGAAATCCGCCGTAAAGTAGTACAGCCTGCCGGACTTTGAAAAAATGTGGGTTTCCACGAAAAAAATATTTGACATTGGCCGCGGGTTTCGTTATAATGTCTGCTGTGCCATTGTGTGAGGTGTACCATGCGACTGGATCTCCGTTCTATTCTTCATGTTCCCGGGGCTTCGCTCCCCTTCTCGTTTGCGTTGGATCTGTCCGGCCTGGACTTCTATGGAGAGCATCCGTTTGCCGGCCCGGTACAGGTGTCTGGTACAGTGCGAAATCAGGCGGATGCCCTCGTTCTGGAGGGGACGGCGGAGACTACGCTGGAGCTGGTGTGCGACCGTTGCCTCAAGCCCTTCTGCCGGGATATGCGCGTTCCGGTGGACAGCCTGCTGGCCGAGACTCTGGAGGACGAGGAAAACGACGAGATCCTGCTTCTGGATAACGGTACGGTGGATCTGGATGAGGTCTTTACCACCGCTTTGGTGCTGGCCATGGACTCCAAGCATGTGTGCTCCGAGGATTGCAAGGGGCTGTGCGCCACTTGCGGCGCGGATCTCAACGAGGGACCCTGCGGCTGCAAGCCTGAAATTGATCCACGTTTTGCTGCCCTCGCGCAGCTGTTGGATAAAGAGTCTGAGTAAGTTTTGCCCGGCCAGGGCATGAACCTAAGGAGGTGTCATAGATGGCAGTCCCTAAGAGTAAAGTGTCCAAGCAGCGCCGGAACAAGCGCCGTAGCTCCGTGTGGAAGCTGGAGACTCCCGGCGTTACCACCTGCCCCAAGTGCGGTGCGTTCCGTCTGCCCCACCGGATGTGCAAGAGCTGCATGAGCTACAACGGCCATGAGTTCGGCAAGGTGGAGGCTACCGCCGAGGCGAAGTAAATAGCCCGAAAAGAACGAGGGGAATCACCCCTCTTTCTTTTTGCCCGGAAATGGGGTAGAATAGAAGCGTGGAGCGCCCGGGAGCAGGGCAACAGAGAACTGCGCAGACCGAAAAACAGGCTGGACGCAGTCCAGCGGTATTTTCGGCGGAGCAGTGAGCAGTTGCCCGTCGCGGAGGGCGCGCAGCGTGACAGCGTGGCCGCAAGCTCCAGATCCTTCGCTTCGCCGCAGGCGGCAAAGCTCACTCCTTCCGCTGCGGCTCCTTTCCCCACCGAACCCGCGGCCGTCGCCGCTGGGCTTCGGCGGGGGCCCCGGAAGTGGGGGAGCGCACCGCGCCGTATGGCCGGGCGGCGGCCCCGGAGAATCGCAGCAGACCACAAGGGCCGCCCTTGCAATAAGACGTAGGGGCGGGTGCCCACACCCGCCCGCCGGGCCGATGAGGACATCGGCCCCTACGAAAAGAAAGGGGCGGGCGGCCGCAGAGCCACCCTCTGTCACTTTATTTTTTTGAGGAGCCCAAAACGTATGAGCCTGACGAAAATCAAATCCGTGGACGCCCACAGTCCGGCCCAGAGGGCGGGTGTCCGGCCGGGTGAGACGCTGACCCACATCAACGGACGCCCCATTGTGGATGTGCTGGACTATAAATTTTTTGCTTACGACCCCCGGCTGGAGCTGACCCTGGTAGGAGAGGACGGCCGCAGCCGCACCCTGCGGGTACGCAAGGCGGAGGGGGAGGAGCTGGGCCTCAATTTTGAGACCTATCTGATGGACAAGGCCCGCTCCTGCGCGAACCGGTGTATCTTCTGCTTTGTGGATCAGATGCCCCCCGGTATGCGGGAGACCCTCTATTTCAAGGATGACGATGCCCGCCTGTCCTTCCTGATGGGGAACTATATCACCCTGACCAACCTGTCGGAGCGGGAGATTGCGCGCATCGCAGAGCTGCGCATCAGCCCCATCAACATCTCGGTTCATGCCACTGATCCGGCCCTGCGGGAGGCCATGCTCAAGCACCGGCGGGCGGGGGAGTGTCTGGCCATCATGGAGCGATTTGCTGCGGCGGGCATCACCATGAACTGCCAGATCGTGGCCTGCCCCGGCGTCAACGACGGCCCCGCCCTGGACCGCACCCTGCGGGAGCTGGGGGCACTCCACCCGGCGGTGGGCAGCGTGGCGGTAGTGCCGGTGGGGGTGACCCGATTCCGGGAGGGCCTGTGTCGGATCGACCCGTACACTCCGGCCCAGGCCGCGGCGGTGCTGGATCAGGTGGAGGCATTTGCCGCTTCTTTCCTGAAAAAGCACAGCACACACCTGGCGTGGTGTTCCGACGAGTTCTACCTGCTGGCCGGCCGTCCTCTGCCAGAAAAGGGATACTATGAAGACATGGCCCAGCTGGAAAACGGCGTGGGGATGCTCCGCCTGCTCACCAGTCAGGCGGCCATGGCCTTGGAGGACATGGAGCTGGAGGAGGCCCCGCCCCCGTTTGCCATTGCCACCGGTGTGTCTGCCGCCCCCTTCTTGCAGAAAATCGTTGACATGTGCCGGGAAAAATGTGGTAATATAATAGGAAACGTCTATCCGGTGCTCAACTGCTTTTTCGGGGAGACCATCACGGTCTCTGGTCTGATTACCGGACGGGATCTGATAGAGCAGCTCAAGGGGAGGGCGCTGGGCGAGCGGCTGCTCATCCCGGACAGCATGCTCCGGGCGGGGGAACGGATCTTCCTGGACGACGTCACTGTGGAGCAGGTGGAGGAGGCCCTGGGGGTGCCGGTGACGGCCCTTCCGGCTGACAGCGGCTTTGACCTGGTGGACGCCATTCTGGGGCTGCCGGTGGAGGCGCCCGCCTATGCCCTGCCGCCGGAGGACGACTATTATCGCTACAACCCGTGACAGAGAGAGTGAGGGTGCTATTATGAAGCCTTTGATTGCAATCGTGGGCCGGCCCAACGTGGGCAAGTCCATGCTGTTTAATAAATTGGTGGGCCAGCGGTTGTCCATCGTGGAGGATACCCCCGGCGTCACCCGCGACCGGCTGTACGCCGAGGCGGAGTGGAGAAACCGGAAGTTCGACCTGGTGGACACCGGCGGCATCGAGCCCTCCGCCGACAGCCAGATTCTGGCCTTTATGCGCCAGCAGGCGGAGATCGCCATCCAGCACGCCACGGTGATCCTCTTTGTCTGCGACATCAAGACCGGCCTCACCGCCTCCGACCAAGAGGTGGCCAACATGCTGCTGCGCTCTCAGAAGCCGGTGGTGCTGGCGGTCAACAAGATGGACCAGGTGGGGATCACCAACCCAGACATTTATGAGTTCTATAACCTGGGACTGGGGGATCCCATCGCGGTCTCCGCCGTCCACGGCCATGGCACCGGGGATCTGCTGGATGCCTGTATGGAGTATTTCCCCCCTGAGGACGGGGAGGAAGAGGAGGACGATGTCATCAAGGTGGCGATCATCGGCAAGCCCAACGTGGGCAAGTCCTCCCTGGTAAACCGCATCCTGGGGGAGCAGCGGGTGATTGTCAGCGACATGGCGGGCACCACCCGGGACGCGGTGGACAGCTATTTTGAGAACCAGAAGGGCAAGTACCTGTTCATCGACACCGCCGGTATGCGCAAGAAGTCCAAGGTGGACGACCGCATCGAGAAGTTTTCCGTCCTGCGGGCCACCATGGCCATTGAGCGGGCCGACGTGTGCCTGATCCTGGTGGACGCCAACGAGGGAGTCACCGAGCAGGATACCAAGGTGGCCGGTCTGGCCCACGAGGCGGGCAAGGCATGTATCATCGTGGTCAACAAATGGGACGCCATTGAGAAGGATGACAAGACTATGGACCACATGTGCCAGGACATCCGCAGGGACCTGTCCTATATGACCTACGCCCCCATTGTCTTCATTTCCGCCCTCACCGGACAGCGGGTGGACCGTCTCTTTGACCTCATCAACTATGTCAATGACCAGGCATCCCTGCGCATTACCACCGGCATGCTCAACACCGTGCTGGCTGACGCCACCGCCCGCGTGCAGCCCCCCACCGACAAGGGACGCCGTCTGAAGATCTACTATATGACCCAGATCGGTATCAAGCCCCCCCACTTTGTTTGCTTCTGCAACGACGCCAAGCTGTTCCACTTCTCCTACCAGCGCTATCTGGAGAACCAGATCCGCTCCACCTTTGGCCTGGAGGGCACGCCAGTCCGGCTGACCATTCGGCAGAAGAGCGACAAGGAGGGATAGTCATGGCAGATCCTACAACAGTTCCCACGGGAATACAGCCTAACCTTCCCGCCGCACTGAGTGAGCTGGGGGCGGCCCTGTTGCTTCCGGCCCTGCTGATCGCAGTGATCGCCTACTTCTGCGGCTGCTTCAACGGGGCGGTCATCGTCTCCAAGTATATCCTGCGGGACGATGTGCGTACCCATGGCAGCGGCAATGCCGGGCTGACCAACTTCTACCGCACCTTCGGCGGGCCGCTGACCTTTGTGGTCATCCTGACCGATGTGCTCAAAGCAGTCGTGGCTGTATGGGCTGGCATCCTGGCGGCAAAGTATTTGGTGGCGGATGAGCTTCTGGTAGTGGCGCTTGGTAAGTACTGGGCGGGAGCTTTCTGCCTTCTGGGGCACATGTTCCCCTGTATGTTCCACTTTAAGGGGGGCAAGGGGATCCTCTCCGGCGGCACCATCGCTATCATGATTGATTGGCGGGTGGCGCTGGTGGTGTGGGGGGGATTCCTGATCCTGGCCGCGCTCACCAAATGGGTCTCCCTGGGCTCCATCTGGGCCGGGGCATCCTTCCCCTTTGCCACTTGGTTTGTGTACCATGACGTGGTGCTGCTGGCGCTGGCCATTCTGCTGGGCGGCCTGATCGTCTGGAAGCACCGGGGCAACCTGAAGCGTATTCTGAACGGAACGGAATCCAAGTTCAGCCTGCACCATAAAAAAGATGAGGGGGCGCCGAAAGCATGAAGATCGCAGTGATGGGCAGCGGCGGTTGGGGGACAGCCCTGGCCATGGTTCTGCTGGAGAACGGACATGAGGTCACCCTGTGGTCCTATAGGGAGGAGGAGTCCGCTATCCTGCGGGAGAAGCGGGAAAACCCCATGCTGAAGGGGGTGCCCCTGCCGGATGGACTGGCGTTGACCTCTGACCGGGAGTGCGTGAAGAACTGTAAGGTGGTTGTGCTTGCTACGCCGTCCTTTGCGGTGCGTACTACCGCCCGTGCTGTGGCGTCCCTGTTGGAGCCCTCTGCGGTGCTGGTGTCGGTGTCCAAGGGCATCGAGAAAGATACCTCTCTGACCCTGACCGATGCCATTGCTCAGGAAGTGGGGGAGGGGCATCCCATCGTGGCCCTCTCCGGCCCTTCCCACGCCGAGGAGGTGGGCCGTGGCGTCCCCACTGTGGTGGTGTCCGCCTCTCGAGACAAGGCGGCAGCGGAGCTGGTGCAGGATCTCTTTATGAATGAGCGCTTCCGTGTTTACGCCTCCGACGACGTAGTGGGTGTGGAACTGGGCGCTGCGTTGAAAAACGTCATCGCCCTCTGTGCCGGGATCTGTGACGGCATGGGCTTCGGCGACAATACCAAGGCCGCCCTGATGACCCGCGGCCTGACGGAGATCGCCCGCCTGGGTGTAGCCCTCGGCGGCCGCAGAGAGACCTTTGCGGGCCTGTCCGGCGTGGGTGACCTGATCGTCACCTGTACCTCCATGCACTCCAGAAACCGCCGATGTGGCATTCTGATCGGCCAAGGCACCCCTGCCGCTGAGGCGGTAAAGGAGATTGGCGCTGTGGTAGAGGGCTACTATGCGGCTGCCACCGCCCGCGCCCTGGCTCAGAAGGCGGGGGTTGAGATGCCCATCACAGAGGCGGCCTATCAGGTATTATACGGCGGACGGGATACCAGGGCCGTGATTAAGGAGTTGATGACCCGCGCCCGGAAGCACGAGCTGGAGGATAGCTGGGTCTAAAAAGGTTTTCGAAAAAAATCGAGAAAAATTGAAAAAAACACTTGCATCTTTTCGCAGGATGTGGTAATATAATCAAGCCGTCCGATGAGGGCGGCGACTTCCGGGTGTGGCGAAGTTTGGTATCGCGCTTGAATGGGGTTCAAGAGGCCGCTGGTTCGAATCCAGTCACTCGGACCAAACAATGATAATCCGAACTACATTATCCAAGTGGGTAATGTGTTCGGATTTATCATTTCTATTGAATATGTGCTTTGATGGACAAGGGCGGGACTATCACCCCGCCCTTGTTTTTTTAGATCTTTTCTGATATTTTGTGTCTGTCAGACAAATCAAAGATTTGCAATTGAAAATTATGCTTATTGTTTCACTGCAAGGCAATAATTCGTATTGTCAAAAGCACTCATTTGATTTTTAGGATTGGCCTCATTATAGAGCGCAAAGTATTGCTCTGTTATTCCCTGGGGCTCCAAGTGCTCATATATCAAAAATTCATGTGCTGAAAGCAATTGTTCGATATCAGAGTAGGAATAACATGCCAACATTTTTTCGTTTGCAACACCCGCCAGCATGAATTGCTTTTTTGTTCGTTCTCCGGCTTTTTCAGTATAGCTGTTTTCATCTGGATAATCAAATATAATGGAACTGCCTTTCGCCACAATACTACTTATAGAAGAAATTACCGATTCGAAGGATTCCTTTGAGAGATAATAGGCGACACCAAGAATGGAACAGTAACTTATTTTATCACTATTAAACGAGTTGTGATTTTGCATTTCTTTCTTCCATGTTCCTTTTGTGAAGTCTGCTTCAATGTAGTGAACATTGTCGGGAATTACAATTCCGGCACTTTTCAGCCGCTCTTGTTTATCTCTTGCGGTAGCCGGATGGTCTACCTCAAAAATTTGCAATGCCTTTGCCCATAATGGTTGCCGATACGCAAAAGTGTCATATCCGGCTCCCCAAATTAAATACTGTTCTGTTCCCGTGCGAACAGCCCACTCAAGAGATTTTTCGGCAAAAGCCGCCCTGCCAAGTGGCGAGGGAGATAGTTGATTATCAACAACCCATCTTAATGCCTGTTCTGGTTCTCCAACAAATGATGGATTGAAAAATCCTATTCCATTCGACATATTCTTTGCTATTTGATTAAATTCTTCATCAGTCAGTAAATCTCTTGCCAAGCTGTCATTAAAAATTGTAACCTCATTGTTTAGCGCATGATACGCCCTTGAGAATGCGCTTATCAGTGCGGTTAAGCTTTTTTGCTCCATTAAAAACACCTCCTGTATACTTAATACATCCTTGATAGAAAAAGCTCAAGACTTGAAATTTCCCTGATTTTGTGGTAATATAAAAGCACAAAAGGGATAATTTTATGAATTTTATAGTAACGCCCAGAAATAAACTATGGTATAAGGCGGGTGCATCGTTGCCGATGTTCCCGCCTTATGTGTTATGCCTGTTCTGTTGCGTTGGCGTCCCGCCGAGCCTTCCACTCTGCAAACTCCCGTTGCCCTTCCTCGCTCTGGTAGTGTCAAGGAATTTTCGCAAAATGGTTTG
>NZ_JH417768.1 GCF_000239295.1 Flavonifractor plautii ATCC 29863 | reverse complement strand
CCAGGCGGGGCGCTGCCCCGCCTGGCCGTTTGCTATGTGTTCTCTCCAACTGTGAACTGAAACTCCGTAAAGACACACTGGATCACGGTAAAGCCGTCCTGAGACAGCTCCCCCCGCAGAAGGGCGTGGGTGGACGTGTCAAACCAAAGGGAGCACTCCCGCCCCTCGCCCGCGGCGGACTCCGGCTCCCGGCAGACCACGCGCAGCACCTCGCTCTCCCCTTGGTCCTCCATACCACATTCGGCGATGAAGCCCTCCTGCACATAGTCCATCAGCACCGGAACCGCGTCCACCGGACTCATGCCGCTGTCATCCAGCGGCCCAGTCTCCACCCGCATGCCGTCGTACTCCAGAGCGGTCTCCCCCTCCAGAATACGGGCGGTGACCCCGGCGATATTCTCCGGCGCAGTGATGGTCAGGGTGGTCTCCCCCTCCCTGGCATAGTTCAGGCCGATTCCATAGGTATACACCCGCTGGCCGTAGTCGGCCGTCAGCTCCAGGGAGGCGGTACAGCCCCCTATCTCCAGATACTCTCCCCGTATGTCCAGGGCCAGTTGCTCAGCGCGGTTTCCGCCCTCTGCTCCGCCGCAGGCGGACAGGGACAAGCCGAGTATCATCATTAGTACGCACATCCCGGTCCGATGGCGCACAGCGCTCCCTCCTAGCTCACGTGTTCCTCAATGACGGCCGGCAGGGCGGCAATCACGTCGGTTGGGGTCATTCCATACTCTCCAATGGCGCGGGCACAGACCTCCCCCGCCTCTCCGTGGAGCCACACCGCCATGGGCACCGCCTGCCGGGCAGGCAGGCCCTGGCCCAGCAGAGAGAGGATCAGCCCTGCCAGCACGTCGCCGCTCCCCCCCTTGGCCATGCCCGGATTGCCGTTGGTGTTGATGTAGGCCGAGCCGTCGGGGAAGGCGGTGATGGTGCGGTGTCCCTTGAGCACCAGGCAGCAGGCGTGCTCCACGGCAAAGGCGCGCGCCGCCCCAAGGCGGTCGCCCGACGACAGCTCGCCCCCCAGCCGGACAAACTCCCCGTCGTGGGGAGTGAGCACCGTGTGCAGTCCCCGGCGGCTGTCCAAGACATCTATATGTCCCTCCAGCGCATTTATGCCGTCGGCGTCCAGCACCACGGGCAGGCGGATTTCCCCGAGCAGGTGGCGCACCACTGCGGCCACGCCGTTTCCGCGGCCCAGGCCGGGGCCGATCAGGCAGACGCCGCAGCCGGCCAGCCGGGTCATTGCGGCTTCCCCCGCCTCCAGGGAGAGCTGCCCCTCCTTGCCCGCAGGCAGAGGGTGGGGCATGGCCTCATCCAGCTTGGCCGCCGCGATGGGCCACACCGGGGCCGGCACTCCCACCGTCACCAGGCCCGCGCCGGAGCGCACCGCTGCCTGAGCCGCGAACACCGGCGCGCCGGTATAGCCCACGCTGCCGCCCAGGAGATAGACCTTTCCAAAGTCCCCCTTGTGGGCGTCCCGGGGCCGGACGGGCAGACGGACATCCGCCCCCTCCACCGTCTGTACCGGATAGTCCTCCCCGTCCACCAAGTCCCGGGGTATGCCGATGTCCGCCACGGTCAGCACGCCGGTGCACAGGCCGCCTTTGCCCACATAATGGCCCGCCTTGGGAAGCGTGAATGTGACCGTCCGCGCCGCGTGCACCGCCTCCCCCAGCACCCGGCCGGTGTCGGCCTCTACCCCACTGGGGATGTCGGCGGACACCACCGGGATGTCACAGGTGTTCATCATGTGAACGGCGGTGAGGGTGTCCCCCCGCACCTCGGTGTTCAGGCCGATACCGAAGATGGCGTCCACCATCACGTCCGCCTTCAGGCACCAGGCCGCGAAGTCCGGGTCGTCCGGGGTAAAGGGCTCCAGTACCCCGCCGGCCGCCGCCAGCCGGGCCTCCATGGCCCTGGTGTCGCAGGTCAGCTTCTCCCGCTGCCCCACCAGGATGCAGCGCACCTCGAAGCCCGCCTCCAGCAGCAGGCGGGCGCAGGCCACGCCGTCGCCGCCATTGTTGCCCGGCCCGCAGAAACAAACCGCCCGCCCCGGCGCGTTGGCCGCCGTGTCGATGGCGGCCTCCGCCAGCGCATTTGCCGCCCGCTCCATCAGCTCCAGCGAGGGGACGCCCCGCTCCTCTATGGCCCTCCGGTCCAATGTTCGCATCTGCTCCGCCGTTGCGATTCTCATGTGTTCCACGCTCCCATTTCTCTCTAAGTCGGTCTCATTATATGCCGTGCGGCAGGACTCGTCAATTTCTGTAGGTTTGTCAAACATATTGGACGGTGA
>NZ_JH417767.1:3486-3825 GCF_000239295.1 Flavonifractor plautii ATCC 29863 | reverse complement strand
ACTTGCGGGTGGTTCGTGCAGCACTACCGATATACCGGGGCCTACCCCTGGTTTGCTGTGGTGGGGTGTGGGCACTGTACCGACCCAGGGCGGAGCACAAGAAAACATCTGGCCCGTGATCCGGTTTGGCGTGGGTGTGAGCATTGGATGTCCGGCGGCTGAGTGCTGCCGGGCTCTCCTCTGACCGTGAAAACCTGAATAAACCTGAAATTCCCACAGGGGGAGCACCGCATACAGGGCCATACATGCGGCGCTTTTTGTTTTATCGGGCGCGGTCTATTGGAAAAGGCTACCCACGCCGTTTTCCTCCGGTCATGTTCCCCACTCCGGAGGAAGGGG
>NZ_JH417767.1:0-3476 GCF_000239295.1 Flavonifractor plautii ATCC 29863 | reverse complement strand
GCCATACATGCGGCGCTTTTTGTTTTATCGGGCGGAAAAGGCTACCCACGCCGTTTCCCTCCGGTCATGTTCCCCACTCCGGAGGAAGGGGGGCCTTTTTAGGGCCTCCGAAATCTCCGGATACTCAGGGTTCACTCAGGCTTCGTTCGGGGCTTTTCTCTCTGTTCGCTCGTTGTTCGTTTCTTTTAGGGTCTCCCCAATCTCCCAATTTTCTCAGGCTTCGCTCTTGGTTCGTGCCCTCTTATAGAGGTCGGATTCTCCCGGCTTTCTCCCGGCTTCACCGATACTCCCGCAGCACTTGGGATACCCTGGGATGCCGCAGCACCCGCAGGGCTGCCGCCTCCAGCTTGCGGACCTCCTTCTCCGGTACGCCGGTGGCTGTGGCTATCTCCGCCACGGTCTGGCCCCGGTAGTAGCGCCGCCGCACCACCTCCCGCTGCTCCGCCGGGAGTGCGCCCAGGGCGTGGCCGAGGATGCCGTGGAGCTGCTGGTGGTCACTGTGGGCCTCTGCCTCCTCGATAGCTGCGGCCCCCGCCGGATCTTCCACTACGGCCTCCAGGGTGTCCGCGTCCGGGTCGTCGCTCAGTGGCGCGTCCAGACTGAGGGCCCGGTCGAGCGGGTCAAGGCGGTCGCGCTGTGTCCGTTGCCCTGTGGCCTCTGTAAATGCCGCCTTGAGCCGCAGGGCGTATACGGAGAGCAGGGGCCCGTCCGCCTCTCTCCACCGCTCCAGCGCGTCCAGGAGGGCTATAAACGCCTCTTGCTCCAGGTCGTCCACCGTGACACCCCGCCCGAACGCTGCCCACCTCCGGGCCCGCCAGAGGGCAAAGCGCCGCACCCGGGCCCACAGCTCTGTAATTCTGCCCCGCTCTCCCGCTCGGATCTGCAGGGCCAGCTCCTCGTTGGTCATTGTCTTGCTGCCCCCTTTGTGGTAAAATGTGGGTGACAGCTTCACACTCCACCACACCGGGGGCCGCTCTTAGATTGTAACAGATGATACAATCTTGGGGCGGTTCTTTTTTAGGGCATTACAAATCTCACCATACACGCTGCTTTTTAGGGTGTCCGAAATAGCCTGATACTCAGCGTTCGCTCTTTGTTCGGCCCTGCCCAGCTCCAGGCCAAGCCGGGCCCCCTCAAAAAACGCGTTCCGCTCCGCCTCTACAGTCTGGGCCACGGTCAGCCTGACCAGCTCGTCGTTTTGCTCCACGGTGAGGGGCAACTCCGCGATATAGTCGCTCAGCTCCTTCGCTGCGGTCAGAAACTCCGGCCCCCGCTCGATGGTCAGCCAGATATCCCGATCACCCCACATGGTTTCTACTGGTACGAAGTCCATAGTGCTTTTCGCCTCCTCCCGCATTTTTAGGGCCTCCAGAATCTCCGGATAGAACACAAGTTTTCACAAGCGCTTGGGAATTTGAAACGGGGGGCAAACACCCATTTCTAAACTTTTTCGTGCTCAGAGGCCGCCTGTCGGTCTTGCGTGTCCGCCCATAAAAGGAGAGAGGGGGCCGGGGGGATAAATTAGCCCCCATCTGTAGGGGAACGAAATTGGCTCCCCCCTTTGGGCCTGATGCCAGCCGTCCGGAAACCGGACGGTTGCGGACGCTTTTGTTTGTGACTGTTGCGCTGGTGGCGCGTCCGAAAAACGGACGCACCGGCACACCTGGGGCCGCCCTTCTCTCAACACCCTTCCGCCATACAGAAGCCACGCGCGGCCAGCGCGGCGGGAATATCCTTTGGCATGGTCAATCCCATTTCTTCCGCATATTCTTCCAGATATCCCGGCGACAGATATAAGGCTTTCCATACGCCATCTTCTACACACTCAGCTAGAGCGGTCAGCCTGCACCCTTTTTGTGCGGCCTCCACCTTTATTGATTCCACCAGGGCCTCATCTGTCCCCGCCGGGTGGTGTAAGGTCAGAATCTCTTGGTGAAGATCACGGCCAGCTTTGTCCTTGTAGTCAACCATCAGATGGCGACATCGGGGAGCATAGTCACCGAGCGGGCTGGTTAGGGCATCCACCACCCGCTCCATTTCAGAAAATATATTATTCATTCAAAACTCCTTCAAAAAAAGGGGGGTATCGTTGACCGTTGATACCGTTGGAACCGTTGATACCGTTGCAGAGCCTCCTTAATTTTACCAATTTACCAACGGTATCAACGATAGCAACGATACCAACGGTTGTTTTTACCCCCAAAAAAACGGGTCAAATTGAGCTTGCTCCAGTTCTTCAAACTGCGGGGTAGTGTTGGAGTAAAACCTATGTTTTCCTCCGCCGCTCCCGTTCCTTTTGCGTTCATATACAATCCCGTCATTATCAAGCAACAGATTTGCCATGTCTCTCAGCTTGTTTGATAGTGCTTTAGGGCTGTTTGCCAACGATGTGCGGGCAATAAACCGACCAGCCTCCAAAAGTTGCTGCGCCGTGCCCTCCCATCCCTCTGGGGATTGCTCCACCAGCTTCTTGATAGTTTTGACAAGCGGGCTTTCCTGGTACTCTTGGCGGGCTTGCTGTTCTGCAAACCAGTCAGCATCCCCCAGGTTTTCCCAATAACAAGTATCCTTGTTGAACCGTAGAACCGTGTCGCTGCTCTCCACATCACGGCCCACCACGGAAAAGGTGGCGTTGCTGTCCCCGCGTTTCTCCTTCGTCAATACCATTGTGGTATCAGCGGCACCCATGATACCGTTTGTACCGGAAATCATGTTGAAAGGGTCGCCGTCGTCCTTCATCTTGCGGAGGTGGTGGACAAGCAGCAGAGCCACATTGTGCTGATCCGCAAAAGCTTTCAGCGCCCCTACTTCCCGATAGTCGGCGGCATAGGCCCCCTCTTTCCCGTGGGAGGCCCCGCGCACCCTCTGGAGGGTGTCAACGACAATCAGACCGGTGTCCGGGTGCTTCTTCAAAAAGTCCTCCAGCTCATTGAACAGGCCGCCGTCAATGGGATTTGCCATCGTTGCAAAATGAAATCCGGTGGGAGCGGTTTTCCCGGCCAGCAGCTTGTTCATGCGGGTTTTTAGGCGGCGCTGGCTGTCCTCCAGGGCCAGATACAGGCACCCGCATTGATTTGTTGTGTACCCCAGGAACCGGCCGCCAGAGGCCACCGCAAGGCAGAGGGCCAGCACCATCCAGCTCTTGCCGTACTTCGGCGGGGAGGCCAGGATATTCAGCCCAACGGAAAGCAGCCTGTCCACAATAAACTTGATGGGCGGCAAGTCCTTCTGTTGAAGATCGGCAGCGGTGATCGTCTCCAGCGTCGGCCTGTTCTGGTCACAGGAGGGTTCCCACTCCGGTGTTGCGCTGATAAGCTGCGCTATCATGGCGCAAGCCTTTTCCTCACCAAATTGGAGGAGCATATCAGACACATCTCCATGCTCTGGAATTTCAGGCCACACGCGGGAAAGGTCTAATACCTTCACACTGGAACCAGCCCCATGAAGGGCGACGGCGGTTTCCTGGGCATAGTCCT
>NZ_JH417766.1 GCF_000239295.1 Flavonifractor plautii ATCC 29863 | reverse complement strand
GGCTTTCCCGCACGCGGGAAAGCCGCCCGTTTATTATACCCCCGTGAGATCAAAGGCCGGAATGTACTCCGACCGTGCGGCCTCCGCCCCCTGGGTGAAGCCCTCCAGCCCCAATGCGTCCATATAGTCCTCGGCCGAGCGGACCTCCGAGGGCCGCAGGCGGCGGTTCAGCGCGGGGAACTCCGCCGCCCGCCCCCAGGGGAGGTACTGGCTCATGAGGGAGAAGGCCACCGCGCCGGGGGCGAAGTGCTCCGCCACCCAGTCCATCACCCGCTTGGCCTCGGCCAATTTCCCGGGAAGGAGCAGGTGCCGGATGATAACACCCTGTTTTAACAGGCCGTCCTGATACACGCAGGGGCCGGTCTGGCGGAACATCTCTAGAATGGCCGCCTGGGCCGCCTCCGGGTAGTCCGCCGCGCCGGAATACTGCTCCGCGTACTCCGGCGTGACATACTTCAGGTCGGGCAGGTAGATCTGGATTTTCCCCTCCAGGCCCCGCAGGGTGTCCACCCGGTCGTAGCCGCCGGAGTTCCACACCACCGGCACCGGCAAAGGCTGGGCCAGCAGCCGGGCCACCGCGTGGGCGTAGTGAGTGGGATTGACCAGGTTGATGTTGTGGGCCCCCTGGTCGATGAGCTCGAAGCAGATGGCACGCAGCCGCTCCAGGGAGATGGGCCGTCCAAAGTCCTGGTGGCTGATGGCGTCGTTCTGGCAGAAGACACACCCCAGGGAGCAGCCGGAGAAAAACACGGTGCCGGAGCCCCGCGTGCCCGAGATGGGCGGCTCCTCCCACTGGTGGAGGGCCGCACGGGCCACCACCGGCGCCTCCGGCATCCGGCATACGCCCCGGCCCTCGGTCTCCGTGCGCAGGGCCCCGCACCGGCGGGGGCAGAAATTGCAGATCATTGGATTTCTCCTCCTTCCCAAGTTTTCCAGTTGCGGGCGGTGACAAGCCCCGCCCCTGCGTTTCAGCGCCGTATCCCTGTTTCCCCCCATCCAGGCCGGTGCGGCGGGGG
>NZ_JH417765.1 GCF_000239295.1 Flavonifractor plautii ATCC 29863 | reverse complement strand
AAACCATTTTGCGAAAATTCCTTGACACTACCCAACTTCTTGATAAAATAATTTATTATTAAGCATAAAACTAAGGGGTGCCTTATTATAAGGCACCCCTTGATTCATCAATACTTTTCTATACGGAAACGTTCAATATAATCACCTTGCATAAGTATAGAAAATTTTTCTGGCTTCTCTAAATTTTTACTTAGATACCTCTCAAAGAAGTCAAGAAGCTTTTGAGTAGAATTTGTCAAATCGACATAATTTGAATTACTCAAACTATCGCGTATGAGACTTATATAGTCCATCCGTTTGGAGTAATCACCAGGATCAACATTTAAGGGAGTTGGAATTAGAAGCTTATTTGCTCCAGAGGTATAGGCTCCTATTCTCTGTTGATGCGCAAGAAGAGCACATAATTCAGGATAGGTTGCATTTGTCGGATCAATATCATTAATATGTACGACTTCTTCATAACTACCAGACATAGATGTTCCAAAAATCTTAACAATTGGATCTTCCGCGGTGGAATCAATGGTGTACATAACATTTACACTTTGACCACCGTAGCCACCACCGGAATAGATACAATCTTTACTCAACATGTATACATGAAAAGAATGAGAAGATTTAGAACTTGGAGTAGAGTTTTTCGTTATATGGGGAGAGGAAAGAGTGAGCGGCAGAGACGTAACAATATCTTTTATCATGTGTTGTCGGTAGCCTCAAAAGTAAAGTCAAGGGAAATGGACTTTTCCGTATACGGCCAGTTGGTGGAAACATAAGTGGTTTTGAACGTATATGTGCCAGGCTCTGTAATGGGGCCACAATCATAGAGATATGCAAAAGCGACAGCGGTTTTATTATCTGGACCAAGCCAATATCCATGCAATGTTTTATCGTTGGAGGTAAGCTGCGTATCGTTCCAAAATGCTTTCCTGTTATCGTTTCCATAACCAGTAACTTTAATAATTACTCCCCAATGATCAGTTCCTTCTATCCACCCATAGTCATAAAGCTCCAGTGCAGTAACTTGTGGGGCAGACTTTCGCAGTGTTATTGTGGGAGCTGGGATAGGAGTAGAATGGGTTATTACATCTTCAGAACTAATAGTGATGGGAGAGTCGGAAGTTGCCGCAAACACTGGGACAGAAAGGCTTAAAGCTATGCAAAGTGCGATGAAAAGCGAGATAATTTTTTTCATAACAATCACTCCTACATAAATAATCACTCTACTCTTTCCAACTATAATTTTAATATATCAAACAAAACTTGTAAAGAGGTAAATAGAAAAATTTATGTAAAATAAACATATTGTACAGTGAAAATATATTTGCCAACATAATTTACATTAGTAATGACCGTTCCAGACAAAGTTTCATTTTCGTAGGATATAGAGTCTCCACAAGTATTTGCAAAAAGTTTTTTATTGGTTAGGCTGGAGCCGTCTTAAGGCTACCTGTTGGGGGCGAATCTTTGTCGTAAACTCATAGTTAACTCTGAATTCAGAATATGCTTATCTTTCATGCGCGTTCCCTCGTTTCTTCTTTTGCTCAGTTTTTGTGCCTTGAGGCTGTTCCTTCACTGCGGTAATGACCATGACATTGTCATATAGCTCCTTATACCGTCGGATCTGTTCTTCCGTCAGGGAAACAAAGTCCTCCGCACCCAGCCCTGCGAGGAAGAACGTCCCGCAGACAATGTCATAGGGCAGGCCACTCTCATCCATCAAAGGGCGGTTGCAGGGCAAGCCGAGTCCCTTTCCGTTGGCGTTACATACGATAGCCACAGCTTCATCAAAAGGATATGTGGCTTCAATATCTCCGCCCACGGCCTCCTGCATGGCCTTCAGCCCGCTGATCTCCCGCACATAGCAGGGTTTCATGGGCTCCACGATCAAAACCTTTATGATCTTTCACCCCTTTCCGCTTTCTTTTTATGATTTCTTTTCCCGTACAGGGAATGAAAATCCGGCTTGGGGATATCTTCCCGAAGCCGGTCTGTCTGGTAGCAGAAGATAAAAAATTTGTGGAGTTCCCGCTGTGGGAAAAATCGTAGATAATATCGGTATTTGCTGGTGTCGATTCGGAATGCGTAAAAGGTTTGTCTGCCGCGCATGAGCGCCTGGGGACGCGCTTCACAATATGCCCGCATGGAGGGAAGGTCCCGCAGAGGACCGCTGTCTCCCCGGAGGGCTCCCAGTAAGGTGTTCAATTCCGCCTGGAACGCTGGGGAGGCCAGCTCCTCATTCTTCTTTAACAGGGTGATTTCGACTTCGCCCGTATTGGTAAACACTCCACGCAGATGGGCCGTGCAGGCTCCCTCCTGTAATTTGGTCGAAAACAGATCGTTGACATCAAGCTCACCGCTGGTCAAGAACTGGTGCGGTTCATCGCTCACGGGATCTTCCTCCTTGCCTGGGTGGATGCTCAGGGAAGCTGTCGCCTGTCCGCTGTTTCGCGGGCAGCCGTTCCTCCCGATCCCGCTGCTGGACGATACGAAGCACATCCCGAAAGGCCATGTACTGCTGGATCTCTGCCGGGTCCTCGGTCAAAGTCCGAACTGTCTCCCAGCATGGACTCCCGTGACAACTGAAATCCTCCTGCACCACCAGAGCAGTATGTCCCTCGCCACCTGTCAGGTGGACACGCTGCCCGCGGAGTTCTTCCGCGCGGCTGTAGAGGCCATAGGCCAGACCAATGGCCTTCAGCGCCTCCAGTGCGTCCACGGTGGTATAAACCTGTTCTGTGCTGATATGTACTTCCCCAGACAGGGAAATGCTTTTGTTTGGCATAGGTTCTGCCTCCTGACTGATTTTAAGTTTATCGCCCACGGTCTTTCTTCCGTCTGGGCGAGAGCTGGCCGCAGGCGCTGCGGTTGAGCCGCTCTGTCTCCCGGGGAACCTCCTCCACGCAGTGCTCCCACGCCTGCTTGAGTGGCTGTGTGGGCAGGCCGCTCTGCCGGTAGCCCTCCAGGATGCCGTTGTAATAATAAAAGGAGGGAATGGCTGGCTCCTTGCACAGCTCCGTCATGACATAGGCCATAACCGTGTGCTCCTGCCCAGCATGTCCATGAACCGTTACCGGCTCCTTCCCATACAGGTGAGGGTAACCCTCATAATAATCCAGGGAGCGCTCACACTCTGGTGTGATGTTCCACAGCAGGCCGTGTACTGTGCTCCCCTCCCTGGGAGCGATGGTGGACACTCCGGCGCCCCGCAAATTGCCGCGGAACAGAAGTTCATAATTCTCCAATGTGACTGGTCCCACCACCTGGGCGTCTGGGCAGCGCTGGGCCATCTGATCCAGGTTGATATTGCTCCCATAGGCGAAGTACAGCTTTCCCTCAGCCATTTTCCAGCACCTCCAGCACACCAATTTTCGCCAGTTCCCCAAACAGTACCCGTGCCTGCTCCTCCAGGCCGTGCTTCGGCAGGACACAGTCCCGGTCCGTCATGCGGATGAAGTTGCTGCGGAGCTGCCAGAGATAGCTCTCCGTATCCGGGAACTCAGTGGGGTCAAAGGCGGCCAGCCGGAGCTGTTCCAGGATCTCCGCCCCAGTCCCCTCATAAATAGTGTCATCAATTCGTATCTTCATGGTCACCTCTCCGCCTCACGATGTTTTTTCTTCTTGTTTCGATTGACTTCATAGCTGTCCTTGTCGAAGCGCCAGGCCCGGTCCCCATCCAGATGCGCCAGCAGCAGATCGCGGGTCTCCCTGAACTCATCGCCATTGAGGCCCAGGCGCACCAGCCACACCCGGAAGGTAAACAGCTCATTATCGCTGCGGGTCTTGCGCATGATGGTGCTGCGCTGGGCGATGGCCTGGGCGGACATGGCGAGACAGAGGTTCACATAGGCGGTGGCCAGATTGGGGTTCAGGGTGGAGTTGAAGCACCGCCACTCCACCGTACCCCGGTAAAAAACCGAATGGAGGTTAAGCGCGTAATAACGTGTCCAATTGTAATGATCCGTTTTGTGAACATCTCCCTCATACCAGATCCGCTCCAACTGAGTCAGATCTGGTGTCTCCTCTGCAGATAGGGCCCTGGCCTTCCGCAACATAGGTTCTCGTACCTTTTTACAAAAACGGATGGCCCGCACCTCATTTACCTGCAAGGCTTTAAACAGAAGATCCTCTTTGGAGTACATGATGCTGATGAGGTTCTTCAGACTCTGCCGGTTGTGGTTGGCGGCGTCTACATGAACGTGGATACCACAGGAGTCATTGACCTTGGCGCCGATCTGCTTTAGGCGCCGCATACACTCCTGGAGTTTGGGGAGTTCTGGATAGGTCAGCTTGGGGGTGACCAGCTCCACACGAAAATCTTTGATGTCATTTTCCAGATACTCTGTTCCGGTCCACTGCTCCCCAATAATGCTGGCGTCGCTGACCAGCTTCCACTCCTTGCCCGTGGGGTCCTTCACTTTCCAGGTATCATAGACGCCGCCTTTGGCTTTCGGTATGGTCCCAAAGTAGTCCGCCAGCGCTTGAGCGGCCTGCTTACGGGTGATACCGGTCATCTCCACTTCTACGCCGAAGCACTGGTCTTTCAGGCCGGTCATGCCGCATCACCCATCTTCCGCGGTTCTTCATCCACCGCCAGGATACGGCGGCCAATGGCTTCGATCACCGTAACGGTGACACTGTTTCCGGCCTGCTTATAGGCCTGGGCATCTGAGGTGAATGCCAGGATCTTGTCGATCTGCTCTTCCGCAAATCCCTGGAGCCGAAGGCTTTCACGGGGCATCAGGCGGCGGATGCGCCCGCCGCGCTCCACGATTCCCTGGATGCAGCTGGTCTCCAGGGTGTGTGCGATATCGTGGCCCACACGCCCACGGCGTGTGTTGCTGCCCGCATACCCCAGATCGACAGTATCACCTATCGCTGCTTCCTTGTAGCCGCGTTTGGTTGCCTCTTTGATCAGCAGGACCCCAGAGCGTTCTCCGCGGTGGTTGCAGAGTGTAGTTTGGCTGTATCGTGCGGTAAGGCACCTGGCGTTCTCGGTCGGTGTCGGCCTGCCGATACACAGATCCACAAAACAGGATCGTGCTGTGTCCGGCTCCATCAGATACAGCCCGGTCTTTACTCCTTTTCCTCCACCTCCGGCAGTCTGTGTACAGGCGGTCCCTCTGGGGTCATAGACTCTCGATCCCTGCGGCCCGCCGAGGACTTGTATAAGAGCTTTTCCGTCTGTTCCGAAGACAGGAAGTATTTTTCCGGCGCATCGGGGATCAAGATATCCGACAATGAACACCCGCTTTCGGACCTGGGGGACACGGAAATCCGCGCTGTTAAGCACCATCCATTCCACGCGGTACCCCAGGTCATTAAGCGTGGCGAGGATGGCAGAAAACGTCCGGCCCTGGTCATGCGTAAGCAGTCCTGGAACGTTCTCAAGCAGAAGATACGCAGGTCGTCTGGCTTGAGCCAGGCGGGCAATCTCAAAGAAGAGAGTGCCTCTGGCATCTTCAAATCCCTTTCTTCGGCCAGCATTTGAAAATGCCTGGCAGGGGAATCCCCCGCACAGGAGGTCGAAGCCGGGCAGGTCGTTTGGGTCGATTTTTCTGGCGTCGGGATAGTATCGTTCCTCCTCTCGGATGTCGTGGATGGCGCGGTAGCTGGCGTCGGCGTACTTGTCGATCTCGCAATGGCCGACGCACTGGAAACCTCCAGCTCGGTCCAGTCCGGCCCGGAAGCCGCCGATCCCGGCGAACATATCAAAATAGCGTATCAGGTGATCTCATCTCCTTCCTGCTGCAGGGCAAGAAGAAAGCCGAGGACATTCTCATCCATGTCCCCGGCCTGTGCCTGCCGGCTTTTTTCTGTTGTCAGATCCAAATGGCGCAGTTCTTCCCGGATCAGCCCCCGGATGGCGGACAACAGGGCGTCCTGTTCATGGGCCTTACAGACCATCCTGCACACGGTGTCTGTCCGCTGCCCCACTGGGATGGAACTCAGGATGCGCCAAGCTTCCCGCTGCTGGGGCGATGTCAGAGAAAAAGAAAGGTTGAGCCGCCGCTTACCTGCCATTGCCGACACCCCGCGACATCTGCCCCACAAGGCGCTCATATCCTTTAGCGTTCAGGGATACGTCATCCAGGATAAGCGGGCGGCACAGGCCGTCTGTGGCCGAAAGGTGGCGTTTTAAGAGCGCCGCTCCGCCGCCCAGGAAAATGGCGGGCATGGCTCGGATGTCCAGGCCGCTCTCTGTGACTGCCGAGAGCAGGTTTCGGGCGTACTTGCCCGCCTGGGTGTGGATGACCGCTCTGATCCGCTCGTCCATCCCGCCGGAACTGCCCCGCAGGGCGCTTTCGATCTGAGCGGTCGTCATGGACAGCCCGAACAACCGGCGCACCTGTTCGCTGATCTCGTCAATGCAGCGGATCATGCCAAGTTCCAGGCTCCGGCAGGAAGCGGCGTTGGGGATGCGGTTATCCAGCCGCATCAGATCCACCGTCCAGCCGCCAATGTCCGCCACAATGACGGACGGCTCGTCCAGCAGTTCCGTCTGGGTCAGTACGGCGGCATAGCCCTGGGGAAACAGGGACACCTCCTGGATGGTGACGGTGTAGTCCTGCCCCTCGTAGCGAAAAGGGATAGCGCTTCCATCCCGATACAGGTATGAACGGAAGGACTTCTTGTCCCGGCCAAAGCTGGTCAGGGGCAGGCCCGCGGCCAGGTGGACGCTGGCGGTGTGCTCCGCACCCCGATGCTCCAGTTCCTTGGCGATGGCTGCCAGGGTGAGCAGATAGTAGTCCTCCGTCTGGGTCTTATCCCTCTGAAGCGGCTGGCGGCCGCTGCCCACCACATAATATCTGCCGTTGTACTCCAGTACGTCTTTCTGGGTGTACGGCTCATGTTCGTACTCCACCAATCCAGTGGGGAACGAAAAGTGTACAGTTTTCATGGCTGCGTAGCCATGATCCACGCCGATCACAATTACATCTTTCATCTGGTACTGTGCTCCTTCCGATCATGTTGTTTCTGAGGATTCAGATGGTAGTCGTGCAGGACCGCTGTGTACAGCTTCTGCTCGAATGCCCGATATGCCGGCGTGGTGCGGTCGAGGGGGAGAAGGACAGCCCGTTCATAGCAGGTTCCAGGCACGATCTCCCACTGAACCGCATGGAACTGATCCGCCAGCAGATAGCGCATGAGCTGGTGGCCGTTCATCATTTCGAACATCCCGCGGGCATCCTCATAAGGGAACTGCCCATATAGATCAAAGCCAGTCATCCTCTTGGCCGTGAAGTACAGCTTGAAGCCACCTGGGTCCAGTTTTGGAGCGATCTGCTCATAGAATGTCTTGGCATCCATCTCAACCAGCCCTTCTCCACTTGCGGGCCAGCCGTTCCAGAACCGTCAGCCTGCCGGACACTTTCCGCGCCGAGAGATCCAGTCCTTTCATCTGGTTTTGGATACGGCGGTGGATCTGCTTGAGCTGCCGCCTGTCGCCGCAGCCCTCCAGCACTACATAGCTGCCTTTTCCGTTGGCCAGCACTTCACGCTTGCCGCCCTCGTCTCGGAGACTGGCCATGAGCCGCTGGCCCAGGCGCTTGCGGTAGCTGTCTTGGAGGGCCTCCACATCCCCGCACACGCCATGCTTTTTCAGGATCGCGGCGATCTCGCTGGAATGGATCTCCATTCCCTCGAACAACGCCTCCAGGATCTCCTGCTCCGCCTCTGGCGGCAGTCTGGGCGGAGCAGTCGGCTTGGCACCCGTGTTTTCCCGGTTCATCGCTCTGCCTCCTTTCGCTTCTTTTGAGGAGGATGCATCGCTTTTTCGGGCGGCGGATTACCACGCCAGGACTCTGGGGCCATGGAATTGATATGGCGGAGCATATCCCGCACGTTTCCACAGGTGAATTCCGGCTGCTCAAATCCATGGCGCCCTGTGTAAAGCGTCCACTTATGGGCCTCATGGGGACTGTCCCGGATGACCACAAAATACTTCCCGCTGCGGTCGCCATGCAGCGGTTCAAACCGTATGTCATCATAGAGCGGGCCGGACAGCGGGCAGTTGTTCTTGAACC
>NZ_JH417764.1 GCF_000239295.1 Flavonifractor plautii ATCC 29863 | reverse complement strand
GCCCCAAAATTCAAGCCTTCCGACCCTACTCCATTTTCATAGGGCGGAGGAGCGGTCAAAAAGGAGGAACGTCCGCCGGGCCGGCGGTGCGGCAGTGTGGAGACCTGCCGTAACGTCCGCAGAGTGACGCTCTCTGCGGGCAAGAGGGTATTTGCGGAGGCATTGCCCTTACGGCCCTGAACATGGCAACTGTATCCCTGAAGAATGTGAAGAAGATCTATGACAACAAGGTGACCGCGGTTCACGACTTCAACCTGGAGATTGCGGACAAGGAGTTCATCGTCCTGGTCGGCCCCTCCGGCTGCGGCAAGTCCACCACGCTGCGGATGATCGCCGGCCTGGAGGATATCTCCGAGGGCGATCTGGTCATCGGCGGCAAGCGGATGAACGATGTGGAGCCGAAGGATCGGGACATCGCCATGGTCTTCCAGAGCTACGCCCTGTACCCCCACATGACCGTATATGAGAACATGGCCTTCGCCCTGAAGCTGCGCAAGGTACCCAAGGAGGAGATCGACAAGAAGGTGCGGGAGGCGGCCGAGATTCTGGACATCACCCAGTACCTGGACCGCAAGCCCAAGGCGCTGTCCGGCGGCCAGCGCCAGCGCGTGGCCATCGGCCGCGCCATCGTCCGTGATCCCCAGGTGTTCCTGATGGACGAGCCGCTGTCCAACCTGGACGCCAAGCTGCGCAACCAGATGCGCGCGGAGATCATCAAGCTGCGCCAGCGCATCAACACCACCTTCATCTACGTCACCCACGACCAGACCGAGGCCATGACCCTGGGCGACCGCATCGTCATCATGAAGGACGGCTTCATCCAGCAGATCGGCACCCCCCAGGAGGTGTTCGACCAGCCCGCCAACCTGTTCGTGGCCGGCTTCATCGGCTCGCCCCAGATGAACTTCTTCGACGGTGAGCTGGAGAAGAAGGACGGCAAGTACCAGCTCAAGGTGGGCGAGGCCACCGTGGTGCTGGGCGGCAAGGCCCAGGAGCTGCTGA
>NZ_JH417763.1:32024-38874 GCF_000239295.1 Flavonifractor plautii ATCC 29863 | reverse complement strand
GCGCCGCCTGAGAGACAGGCGGCGCGCGCAGTCTGTTTTTTCCGTTTCTCCCCGGCAGCCCTCGTTTTTGGCCCCTGTCGCGCATAGGATAGAATGGCGGAAGCCGGACGGTTCCCGCCGCCAAATCAAACCGGCGCTGTCCGCCGCCGGGGGAGGAGAGCATATGGATCAGATCCGAATCGGTATCGTGGGCTACGGCAACCTGGGGCGCGGCGTGGAATACGCGCTGCGGCAGAACCCGGACATGGCGCTGGTGGGCGTGTTTACCCGACGCCCGCCCTCCAGCCTCACACTCCAGACGCCCGGCGTACCCGTGTATCCGCTGGACGCCCTGGACGGGATGGAGGGCGCCGTCGACGTGCTGCTGCTCTGCGGCGGCAGCGCCGCCGACCTTCCGGAGCAGAGCCCCAGGTACGCCGGACGCTTTCACCTGGTGGACAGCTTCGACACCCACGCGAACATTCCCGCCCACTTTGCCGCCGTGGACGCCGCGGCCAGGGCCGGCGGGAAGACGGCCATCATCTCCGCGGGGTGGGACCCCGGCCTCTTTTCCCTGGTGCGGGCCCTGGCCGCGGCGGTGCTGCCCTGCGGGGAGAGCTACACCTTCTGGGGCCGGGGGGTCAGCCAGGGCCACTCCGACGCCGTCCGCCGCATCCCCGGCGTCCGGGACGCGCGGCAGTACACCATCCCGGTCCCCGCCGCCCTGGATGCGGTGCGCAGCGGCGCCAATCCGGCGCTGACCACCCGGCAGAAGCACATGCGGGAGTGCTTTGTGGTGGCGGAGGAGGGGGCCGACCGGGCCCGCATCGAGCAGGCGATCATCACCATGCCCCACTACTTTGCCGACTACGACACCACGGTGCACTTTCTCTCTGAGGAGGAGCTGCTCCGGGACCACGGCGGCCTGCCCCACGGCGGCTTTGTCTTCCGCGGCGGCCGCACGGGCCGGCAGGAACAGAACCGGGCCCTGGTGGAATTCAAACTGACGCTGGACTCCAACCCGGAGTTCACCGCCTGTGTCCTGACCGCCTTTGCCCGAGCCGCCTTTCGCCTGGGCCGGGCGGGACAGGCGGGCTGTAAAACCGTGTTTGACATTCCCCCGGCTGCCCTCTCTCCCCTGTCGCCGGAGGAGCTGCGCCGACAGCTTCTGTAGGGGGCGTTTCAGCGAACGCGGTTGCGCAGCGCCTCCCCCGCCAGATAGCGGCGCAGGTTGTCCAGCGCGATGCGGGCGATGCGGCGCTCGGTGTCCGCCAGGTGGTTTCCTCCGGCGGTGTGGGGCGTGATGAGCGCCCTGGGCTGCCGCCACAGCGGATGCTCCGGCGGAAGGGGCTCCGGGTCAGTGACATCCAGGCCCGCGCCCCACAGGCGGCCATCCGCCAGCACCTCCGCCAGGGCCTGGCCGTCCACGCAGCTCCCCCGGCCGCCGTTGAGGAGGATGGCGTCCCCCTTCATGCGCAGCAGCCGCGCCTTGTCAAAGAGACGGACGGTGCCGGGGGTTTGAGGCAGCGTGAGGGCCACCACGTCCGCCGCGGGGAGCAGCGTATCCAGCGCTTCGAAGCCGTACATGCGCTCGATGCCCGCGGCGGGCTTGGCCGGGTCCCGCCGCACGCCGCTAGTGCTGGCCCCCAGGGTCTGGCACAACCGGGCGAAGGAGCTGCCCAGGTCGCCGGTGCCCACCACCAGCACCTGAGCGCCCAGCAGAGTCTTGACAGGGCCCAGGTCCCTCCAAAGCGCCCTGTTCTGCTGGTCCCGGTAACTGGGCAGGCGCTTCATCAGCGCCAGCAGCAGTGCGAACAGGTGTTCTGACACCGAATGGCCATAAGCCCCGGTGGAGCAGGTCAGCGCCGCCTCCGAGGGCAGGACGCCGGGGGCGGTATAGGGGTCCACCCCGGCACTGCGGGTGTGGAGCCAGCGCAGGGCGGTGCTCCCCCGCAGGCACTCCGGCGGCGGGTTGCCCAGAATTACCTGGGCGGACTGCCAGTCCTCCACCGTCAGTCCGTCCCCGTCGGGGTGGAACCGCTGGGGGGCCAGGACGGCAAAGGCCGCCCGCTCCTCCCCGGTCAGGTTAAGCAGATTTAAAATGATGGATTCCATGAACCTTCTCCTCCCTCAGAGGCGTTTTTCACCGCGCAAGACGCAGCGGCGGATACTTACACATCATAGGACCATCCCTCGCCGCGTCCCGCAGCTTCATAAAATTGAACCGCTCGGCAGAAAGGCTAAGTCAATGGCCTGAACATCCTCCCACGTCAGGAATTCACCCCGGCACGCAGCTGGGGAGAATCCCCGAAAAAGGCGTTAGGCCTGGGCGCTCTGCACGTAGCGCATGAGGATGGCGGATACCTCAGCGCGGCTGGCCGTGCCGCCGGGGTCCAGCCGGCCGCCCGATTTACCGGTGATCAGGCCCTGTGCCACCGCCCAGTTCATGGCCTCTCTGGCCCAGGCGCTGACGCCGGCTCCGTCGGCATAGCTGTCCAGCTGGTCCGCGTCCGCCTGTCCGCCGGCGTAGCGGAAGAGAATGGCGGCCAGAGATTCGCGGGTGAGGGCGGCGTCAGGAGAGAAGCCCTTGCCGGTGCCGGTGACGATGCCCTCGGAGGCCGCCCAGCGCACCGCCTCGGTGTACCACTGGTCCTCGTCCACGTCGTCAAAGTCCATGGCATAGTTCACCACGGGGGAGCCCGCCTCCCGCCACAGGGCGGTGACCAGCATGGCGCGGGTCATGGGCTGCCCGGGGGCGAAGGCGGAAGCGCCGGTGCCCTGCAGCAGCCCCTGGCTGGAGACGAACTCCACGGCCCCGGCCGCCCAATGGGTGGCCGGCACGTCGGTGAAGGTTCCGCCGGCGGCGGGCCGGAAGGTGTCGGTCAGATTGTCGGCCAGCTGAATCTCACTGGACTGGTCCAGGGTCACGGTGTAGGTGGCTCCGGACTGGAGCTGGGCCAGCAGGGCCTCGGCCTCTTCCCGGCTGTCCAGGCGCTCGGTACGGAGGATCTCAAACCAGTTGTCGTGGACACTCTCAATGGGGCCTCCGGCGCAGCTTCCATCATAGCCGTCGCTGACGCGGGCGCCCACCTGGACATACCAGGCGTCGGGATCGTGGGTAAAGGAATCCTTCAGGATGAAGATGCCGTCGCCCACGTCCTGGCCCTGGGCGTTTTCCACGCCGGAGAGCTTGTCGGTCTGGTTCATATAGCGGTTAAAGCCCTGGATGATCCTACCGCCATCGGTGAGGGTGATCTGGTAGGTGCCTCCCTCGCGGCGGTAGGGACCTGCGGCCTCAATGGTCTGGAGCTCCGCGTCGGTAACGGTGATTTCCGTGCCGAACTCGTCCTTGGGATCTGCCTTCCAGTTCTGGTAGTAATCCTCGTAGGTGATAACCGCCTGGCGCTTTTCCAGGAAGTTTACCCACTCATAGCTGCCGCTGTTCACGGCCTCCAGGAAGGGAATGCCCTTCTCCTCGGCGGCCTTGTTGATCTCCAGCATGGGGTACTGGTTGGTGTGCTGGGGCAGCATGTAGTCCGGCTCCACGGTCTGCTGCAGGTAGCGCAGGCCGTACTGGAAGGCCAGGCGCAGGTAGCCCCGGCCGGTGGGGTCGTTGTCGGGATCGTACTTGGTATTGCCGTTAACCCCGTAGCCGCCCAGGTAGGAGATAGTGAGCGTCTCGTTGGTGGCAGGGTCGGTCAGCTCGAAGATAAATGAGTCAGTACCGTTGGTGTGGCCGGCGGTAAGAACGGGTTTGATGCGCACGCTGCCGTCAAACTCCATCCACGTATCATTGATGTAGAACTTGTCCACGGCGTTGAGTACCGGGGTATCCTTAATGATACCGGTGATCTCAGGGAAGCCGTAGATATCGTAACCGTAGGTGTCCTCGTAGCACTCGTAGACCACGGGGTCTCCGCCGGCGTTTTTGATCATGGTGTCCAGCTCGGCGCCGGTGCCGTACTGATCGCCGTGGCCGTGAGTCAGGAGGATATAGTCAATGTCTCTGGGGTCGAAGCCCATGGCCTCTATGTTCCGCCAGTACTGGTACCCACTGGCGGGCCAGCCCGCGTCCAGGAGGATGAGGGTACCGTCGTCGGCCTGGGTCAGATAGATGGCCACCTCGTTGTCGCCCACGTAGTACAGCCGGTCAGGGATGATGGCGAAGGACTCCGTGGCGGTGAGCCATGCGGCCGCCGTGGGCTTGGCCACAGTTTTGCCGTCGTTCTCGGTCATAAAGCTGTCGATGGGCATGTGGTCAGCGGGGTACAGGTACTTCTCGTCAATGGTGGGCTGGGGGGTGATGTAGTACAGTTCCACCACCTCGGCCTGGTCAGCGTTGCGGTAGTTCTGGTCAAAGACCACCATAACCTGCTGACGGTTGGCGGTCTTGTAGAATTCGCCGTCGGTTTTCTGAGTGACGGGTACGTCGCTGAGCCGCCTAGCCGTGAGGGTGCTGGTGTCGGTGTTGAACTCGTAGACCTTCACGTCCGGGGCCAGGGTGTAGGTCTCGTCAAAGAGATCCAGGTCGCCCACGGTGATCTGATTGCCCGACTTGGCGGTGAGCCAGCCGGTGGCCAGCATGGCGCCGGGTTCGCCGTTCACCGGGGAGAGCTCGACGCCGTACTTCATGGTATCGAAATAGACGGTGCCCAGGTCGGACATGTACGCCGAGTAGATATTTTTGATGTTGATCAGCTCACCCTGTTCGTTGTAGCACAGTTCAATGGTGGAGCCGGCAGCCACCGGATTGTCCGCCACCGTAATGAGCGCCACGTCGGTCTCGGTCATGCCGGTGGGGGTGACCCTCTCGCGCCGGACGCCCTCGCTGTCGGCGTAGGCCACGTCCAGCGTAATGGTACCGTCGTTGTTCCTGACCGGGTCGGAGACCGCAAAAGCAAGGCGAGTACTGGCAAACTCGGTGCTCACTGGCCCGTGCTCCATCTCCGTCCTGCCGGGGGCCTTGACCCGTCCGGGTTCTGCGGCCAGCGCGCCGGGCAGAGCCGACAGGCATATGCATGCGGCCAGCGCCGAGGCGGCGGCTCTCATTTGAATGCGGTGCTTCATACAGAGATTCCTCCTTTTTTCTTGTGGATGGCGTTCGGTCGTGAAGCTAAAACAGCGGAAACACCAGCAGCATATTTGGATCTTACCACCAAACTATCCGGCACTCAAATTTGTTTTTTTAATCACTTTAACAGAAAAAGCGGATAAGCGCGCCTGTGGTGGGGTTTGATGCCGCAGGGACAGCAGGATTAGAAACACTATGGCAAAATATCAAAATAAATTAGTTTTCCTAATTGAGCGATCAGTTTAATCCGTTTGCCTTCTTGGGAGGGCCGTGATAAAATGCAGCCACAGTGTCAGGAATGTATTCTGTCCTGAAGGGAGGGCCGGGCCGCTCACTACCGAGGCGTATCCGCCAACTCACCTGAATTGGAACAAAGGAGTGCATTGTAATGGCCAATACCCCCAAAGTGGCCGCCATGGAGGTCTATCCTGTGGCCGGCAAGGACTGTATGGAGCTCAACCTCTCCGGCGCCCACGCCCCCTACTTCACCCGCAACATTGTGGTGCTCACTGACGACCGGGGCAATACCGGCATTGGCGAGGTCCCCGGCGGCCAGAAAATCACCCGCGCCCTGGAGAACGTGAAGCACCTGGTGGAGGGCACCAGCGTGGCCGACTACAAGATGACCCTGCGGAGGCTCAACGAGTGGCTCACGGCCAATATTAAGGACGACGTGCGGGGCCAGCAGACCTTTGACCTGCGCACCGGCGTGCACGTGGTCACCGCGGTGGAGACTCCCCTGCTGGACCTGCTGGGCCAGTATCTGGAGGTACCCATGGCCGCCCTGCTGGGCGACGGCATCCAGAGGGACAGGGTCCGCTTTCTGAGCTATCTGTTCTACGTGGGCGACCGCAAAAAGACCGATCTGCCCTATCACTCCGAGCCCGACTCCGACTGCGACTGGTACCGCCTGCGCCATGAGGAGGCGCTGACCCCCGACGCCATCGTGGCGCTGGCCAGGGCCACCTATGAGAAGTACGGTTTCGAGGACTTCAAGCTCAAGGGCGGCGTGCTGGAGGGCAGGGAGGAGCTGAAGGCCGTCCAGGCTCTGAAGGAGGCCTTCCCCAAGGCCCGCATCACCCTGGACCCCAACGGCGGCTGGCTGCTGAAGGACGCGCTGGCCCTTGCCCCTGAGCTGAAGAAGGTTCTGGCCTACTGTGAGGATCCCTGCGGCGCCGAAGGCCGCTTCTCCGGCCGCGAAATTATGGCGGAGTTCCGCCAGGAGAGCGGCATGCCCACCGCCACCAACATGATTGACACCGACTGGCGGGAGATGCGCCACTGCATCGCCCTGCGCAGTGTGGATATCCCCCTGGCCGACCCTCACTTCTGGACCATGGCGGGCTCCGTCCGGGTGGGCCAGATGTGCAATGATTTCGGCCTGATGTGGGGCTGCCACTCCAACAACCACTTCGATATCTCCCTGGCCATGATGACCCAGTGCGCCGCGGCGGTGCCCGGCAAGCTCAACGGCATCGACACCCACTGGATCTGGCAGGAGGGGCTGGAGCGCCTGACCAGGGCACCGCTGCAGATCGTGGACGGCTGCATCAATCTGCCGGAGCGGCCCGGCCTGGGCGTGGAGCTGGACCGGGAGCAGCTCCAGAAGGCCCACCAGCTCTACCTGGACAACTGTCTGGGCGGCCGGGACGACGCCGTTGGCATGCAGTACCTGATCCCCGGCTGGACCTTCGATCCCAAGCGCCCCTGCCTGGTCCGCTGATTTCCGGTTTCCCTGCGATTCCACATATCGTTTCAGAGACACGGCGCGGCCGGGACGGATTTTCTCTGTCCCGGCCG
>NZ_JH417763.1:0-31960 GCF_000239295.1 Flavonifractor plautii ATCC 29863 | reverse complement strand
GCGGCCGGGACGGATTTTCTCTGTCCCGGCCGCGCCGTTTGATTTCATGCCAAAGGGAACCCTGGCAGCTCCCTTCACACGCTCCTTCTCTCTGAACCCTCTGGCATGAGATTTTTCAGCCGCGCCATCTCCCGCTTTACAATCTTTACAACCGGCCTTTCCTTGGGGTAAGATGAGAACGAAGCAGAAGGAGGAATCGACATGGCGAGATTTGCGCTCCTGCTCCCCCGTGAGGAGATGGTGGAGCCCGCCGGGCGGATCGCCCGGGAGCTGGAGATGGATGTGGTGCTCAACCAGTCCGTCCCCACCGAGCGGATTCTAGACCTCATGGAGGATTGTCGGCGCGCAGGCGCCGACATCCTGGTGGCCCGAGGCCGCCAGGCGTCCATTCTCAAGGAGCACACCGACTTCCCGGTGGTGGAGATCCAGCTCACCGGCCTGGAGATCGCCCGGCTGCTCCACCGGGCCCGTAGCCTGGTCTCCCATCTGGAGCGGCCGAAGATCGGTGTGGTGACCATCCCCAACATGGTGGGCAATATTCAGGGCTTTGAGGAGATTTTCGACATAGAGCTGCACACCTATTTTATCTCCGGCCTGTCGGAGATGGAGCGCGGGGCGGAGCAGGCGGTGGCCGACGGGATGGATGTCATTCTGGGCGGCGACTTTGTCAATGCCTACTGCCGCCGGCTGGGCAAGCGCACCCTCTTTTTCGACGGGACGGAGGACTCCCTGCGCACCAGCCTGCTCCACGCCCGCAACGTGGGGCAGGTCGCCGACGCCGAGCGCCGCAACACGGCCCACCTGCAAGTTCTGCTGGACTACTCCTTCAACGGGATTCTGGAGCTGGACGCCCGGGGAATCATCGTCCAGAGCAACGACGTGGCCTGTAAGATCCTGGAGCAGGAGCGGGAGAAGCTGGTGGGACTCCCTCTTTCCACGCTGATGCCCCGGGAGGACGCCGAGTTCTGGGCCGACGCGCTGGCCCAGCGGCGGGAGCTCTACTTCTCCGTGCTCAACGTGGCGGGGGTGCACGTGGTGGCCAATGCCGCCCCCGTGGCGGACTGGGACGCCGGGGAGGGCATGGTATTTTCCTTCTATGAGATGCAGAAGATGGAGCGCCAGGGAGAGCGGGCTCTGCGGGAACGCTACCGGCTTCAGCGCTATCTGGCTCACGGCCGGTTTGAAGACGTGAACCACACCAGCCGGGAGATGTCCCGCCTGGTAAAGCTGGCCCGCACCTTTGCCGAAACCGGGCAGCCCATCCTGGTCTACGGCGAGGTGGGCAGCGGCAAGTCCCTCTTTGCCCAGAGCATCCACAACGCCAGCCCCTGCTCCAAGGGCCCCTTCGTGACCTTCGACTGCGCGGCCCACTCCCCTGAGCAGGAAGCCGCCCTGTCCCGGGCGGGCAAGGCGGCGGACACCGGAACGCTCTATCTGGACAACCTGGACCAGCTCACGCCCGGCGGGCAGCGGGTGCTCTGCCGTCTGCTCCGCGAGGGCGTGGTGCATGTGCAGGGCGAGGACACCCCCACCCCGGTGGCGGCGCGGGTCATCGGTTCCCTGACCGGGGACCTGGCCCCCAAGCTGGAGGCCGGCGTCTTTCAGCCCGAGCTCTACTATCTGCTCACCCCCCTGCGGCTGAGCCTGCCGCCCCTGCGCACCCGCCCGGACGATCTGAACCAGGCCATCGACATGTGCCTGGACGACTGCGTGGTGAAGTTCAACCGCTATGTGGTGCTCACCAGGGAGGCCCGGCGGCTGCTCATGGACTACCCCTGGCCGGGCAACTACATCCAGCTCCGCGCCTTTCTGGAGCGCATGGTGCTCACCGCCCCCGCCCGCACGGTAAACGACGGCTATGTGCGCTCCCTGCTGGAGGAGCTCTATCCCCTCCCGGTGGTCCGCGCCCAGGGGCAGGCCCTCCCCGCCGCCGTCTCCCCCGAGGCCGCCCGGCTGGCGGAGGTGCTCTCCCGCAATGGCGGCAGCCGGGCCGCGGCCGCCGCCGAGCTTGGCATCAGCAAAACCACCCTCTGGCGGCGGATGAAGCAGTATGGCATCCGCGACCGATTCGAGGGCTGACCGAACAGCAGACAGGGTGCGCCCCCCCGGTATCGCCGGGGGGCGCACCCTGTCTGCTCTTTGCTTTGCAAAAGCATAGCAAAATTGGCCATGTGCCGCTTTCAGCGGCACGGCCATGAAATCAAAGCGCATGGGCCGGGACGGCCCATATGCGCATAAACTTCATGCGCCACAAGCCTTTGCCCGTTTTCGTGGTGCGCTCTTGGCGCATGAAGTTTTATACCAGGGCGTCCGAGGCCTTGAGAATTCCGTCCAGCTCGGGGAGAAAATCCACCTCGGCCACGGCGGCGCTCGGCGGGACGCGGCTGGATACCTTCTGGCCCAGGATACGGTTGGTGACAAAGACATGGAGGCGGTCTCCCTGGACGCAGACGGCCAGGGGCTTGTCGGTGGCGGCGGACAGCCGGCGCAGGGCGGCGAGGAAGGCGTCACCGGGCACGTCGGGTTTGCCCTCCGGCCGGAGGGCAAACCAGGTGCCGTCCTCCATCCAGTCGGGGCCGAAGCCCACCACCCGCCGCAGCCCGCTCTCCCGGCGCAGCATGGCGTCCCGGGACGGCTTCATCATCACCCGCTCGTGGATGAGCCGCCAGTCCAGCCCGGTGTCCTTCCCCAGCTCCACCGTCACCCAGGTGCCCACCACGAACTCGTGGTGGGTTTTCCCCTCCATGGAGAAGGAATGGGTAAACCCGGCGTCACCCAGGCGCACACGGCGGCCGTGGTAGGTACCGGAGCCGCCCTCCCGCACCAGGACGGAGCCCTTGGCGTCGTTGGCGGCGACCAGGCGGGCGCGGCGCAGCTCCCCCTCCTCCAGGGTGGGCGCTTCGGTATGGCGGGCGTCCTGAAGGCGCCGGGCCAGGGTACACTGGCCGCAGGCGTGGACAAAGGCCCGCTGGTAGGCCTTCCCCGCCCTCCGTACCACCACCAGGTGGTAGACCAGGCTGGCCGCCACCAGCGCCAGGGTAACGCGCTTGTCCACAAAGAAGAAGACCAGCGCCAGGACGGCCGCCGCCAGATAACCCAGGTAGAGCAGGCGCAGGCGGCGGTATTGGCGGATGAGGCCGCTTACCAGCTCCGCAGATTCTGATTTCATGGTGTGACACTCCTTTTGACCAGAACGGTACAAAAACTTTGTATTCATGTTCAGTGTAACAGAGATTTTTGTTCCGCACAAGGAGCAGCAGGCGGAGGGTGAACCGCGCCTGCCCTTATCTGTTTTGCACAAATTTTACTTGTTTTTTTCTGACAAACTATAAAAATCAACCGATGTTTTCTATAAATTTACAGTTCTAAGCGAAACAAATCTTCCATATTTGAAACGCAGAACGGGTATTTTTGAAATCTTAAATTCATTTTTCTGAAACCCACACAGAGTTTACAAATTTGCTCTCCCATTTCATTGCCTTTTGCGAATGGAAAACCCGCGCCGCGGCCTGCTATCATAGTGCCACGGTAGTGAAGCGCCCCCATCCCCCGCAAGCAAGCACGGAACATCCCCAGTGAATGAACCGAACGAAAGGAAGGAATTGAACAATGAAGTTCAGGAAATTGACGGCTCTGCTCCTTTCCGCCTCCATGGCAGTCGGCCTGCTGGCCGGCTGCGGCGGCACCCCCTCTAACACGGAAACCGGCACTCCCTCCACCGGCGATCCCGGCACCGAGGCGACCGGCAGCGCCGCCTCCGGCGAGAGCAGCCTGAAGGGCAAGCGCGTCCGCGTGGTCATCGGCTCCACCTCCACCGGCGGCGACTCCTACATGATCGCCGACATGGTCACTCGCTATCTGGGCGAGGAGATGGGCTTCAACGGCAAGGTGGACGCCATCGGCAACGCCCAGGCGCTGGACACCATCTCCAAGGCCAAGGGCGACGGCACCACCATCATGATGTTCCACGACATGGCGTTCCTGAGCGTACTCTTCGGCGCGGTCAGTGAGGACTACGCCCTGGAGAACCTGACCGTCGGCCCCCGCATCGGCGTCAACCCCGGCGGCTGCTTTGTGGCCAAGGCCGACGCACCCTACAACAACCTGAATGAGGCCGCCCAGTGGCTGGCCGATAACCCCGGCGAGGAGCTGCGGGTGAACATTGAGTCCGGCTCCGCCTCCCACCTGGACTTTGTGGTGTGGTATATGTGGGTTCAGGAGCAGTACGGCGACGAGGTGGCCAGCCGCATCAAGGCCCTGGTGGGCGGCACCACCGACGAAAAGAAGCAGCGCCTCTGGGACGGCAACACCGACATCATCTACGCCGACTATTCCTCCTGCGTGGAGTTCACCAAGGAGGGCGTGGACGCCCAGTTGGCCATGAAGCTCTTTGACACCTGCGGCAACCTGGAGGGCAGCGGCGTTATCTCCATGGCCGACGACGGCATCACCTTCAACGGCGAGCCCTTCGACTTCAACAAGGACTTCTTCATGCTCTTCCCCAAGGACATGGACGAGGGCATTCTGAATGAGATCGCCGCCGCCATGCAGAAGGTCTGTGAGAACCCCGATTTCCAGGCTGAGATGGCCGGCCTGCTCTACAGCGCCGTCACCGCCGAGGAAGCGGATCTGGAGGCCTCCCGCCAGTTCATCAGCGACAAGCGGGACATCGGCCAGGAGATCATCGACGTGGCCCCCGGCCTGGACGAGCTGACCTAATATCTGTTGGAGTGTCACCCCGTTGAAGCCCAGCCGGCGGTTGGCGCTTCAGCGGGGTGATATTCTGTGATACCACCCTGCGAAAGAGAGGTAATAAGATGCGTATCAATGTGGAGTATTCAACCCAGCACTGGATTTTCCCCATCATCACCATTGGAATTCTGGTGATTCTGGGCGTCCTGCTGATCGCCCTGGAGGGGCGGGCCCGGATCAAGGCGGGCAAGGGCTTTTTTGTCAAGCCCGGCCGCTTCTTCGTGGAACACTACGACAAGTTCAAATTCTGGGGTACGATCGCCCTGATGGTGGTCTACTTCTTCCTGCTGGACAAGCTGGGCTTCACCTTCTGGTCCATCATCTGCCTGTTCCTGTTCAACACCCTGTTTGCCAACAAGGCGCAGTTGAAAAACCCCAGGTACCACATCACCAGCCTGATCATCTCCGTGGTGGCCTGCCTGATCATCAGCGTTGTGTTCGGCACCGCGTTCGCCATCACCCTGCCCTCCGGTCTCCTCACCATTGAGATTCCGTCCCTGGGCTTCATTCTCTACTAAAGAAAGGCTGGTGTGATTCATGGGATTTGAACTGCCCTTCGTGATCGGCCCGGAGTACATCGCCGTGGCCCTGTTCGGCGTCGTCATCGGCATCATCTTCGGCGCCATCCCCGGCATGACGGCCACCATGGCCGTGGCCGTGTTCCTCCCCCTGACCTACGCCTACTCCATGGAGATGGCCCTCTATCTGCTGCTGGGCCTCTATGTGGGCGGCATCTCCGGCGGCCTGGTCCCCGCCATCCTCATCAACATTCCCGGCACCCCGTCGTCGGTGTGTACGACCTTCGACGGACACCCAATGGCCTTGCGGGGCGAGGGAGAACGCGCCCTGAAAATCGGCGTCACCTCCTCCTTCATGGGCGGCATGATCTCCCTGGTGGTGCTGGCCCTCTTCACCCCCATCCTGGCCGGCTGGGCCATCAAGTTCTCCGCTGTGGAGAAGTTCCTCATCATCCTCTTCGCCCTCACCGTCATCGCCGCCCTGTCCCGGGGCCAGATGCTCCGCGGCCTGTGGATCGGTATGCTGGGCGTGCTGGTGGCCATGATGAACCAGTTCTCCGTCAACAATGAATACCGCATGGTCCCTGAGTTCCTGGAGAGCCAGATGCAGAGCGGCTTCCAGCTCTTCCCCGTGCTCATCGGCCTGTTCGCCGTCTCCGAGATGCTCCAGCAGTGTGAGACGGGTATGCACGCCTCCTACAGCAAAGAGGACACTGTAGAGGTCAAAAACAACGTCAAGTTCAGCCTTCTTCACGATTTCAAAGGGCAGGTCATCAACGTCATTCGCTCCTCCCTGCTGGGCACCTTCATGGGCATCCTGCCCGGTGTGGGCGGCTCCGCCGCCTCCCTGATCGCCTACTCCCAGGCCAAGAGCTGGTCCAAGCATCCCGAGCTGCTGGGCACCGGCGTGCCTGAGGGCCTGATCGCGTCCGAGTCCTCCAACAACGGCCTGACTGGCGGCGCCCTGGTGCCCCTGCTGAGCCTGGGTATTCCCGGCGACTCCACCACCGCCGTCCTGATCGGCGCCTTCATGCTCCAGGGCATTCAGGTGGGCCCCCTGTTCATCACCAACAATCCGGTGATCTGGAACACCATTCTGGTGGCCCTGCTGTGCTGCAATATCCTGATGTACCTAGTCATGTTCTTCCCGGTGAAGCTGCTGGCGAAGATCGTCCTCATTCCCCAGGAACGCCTGTACCCCGTGGTGCTCATGATGTGCACCGTGGGCGCCTACGCCACCCTCAACGGCCGCATGTTCGACGTGTGGTGCCTGCTGCTCTTCGGCATTGTGGGCCTTCTGATCAAGAAGTTCCACTTCCCCGTGTCCTGCTTCCTCATCGGCTTCATTCTGGGCGGCGACCTGGAGGACTACTTCATTCAGGTGCTCACCGCTTATAACGGCTCCCTGACCGGCCTGTTCGTGCGTCCCATGAGCTGGGTTATCTGGGCGCTGATCATCCTGTCCGTGGTCTACGCCGTTCTGGACAACCGCAAGGCCAAGCGCCAGGAGAAGGAGCTCTCCGGCAAGCAGTAATCATCATAACACCTCGATGTCATTCCGTCCGGCGCGCCCCGCGTCCGGTGGAATGACATCGGCCAAAAGGGAGTATTCGTCTATGAGTGCACCACTTTACATCAAGGTCAAGGATGCGGATAACGTGGCCATCGCGGTCCACGACATCCCCCGCGGCACCGGGGTCATGCCCGGCGTCGTCACCCGGGAGGACATCCCCCAGGCCCACAAGATCGCCCTGACTGACATCCCCAAGGGGGGCGAGGTGGTCCGCTACGGCGTGGTGCTGGGCTACGCCAAGGCTCCCATCCCCGTTGGGGCCTGGATCAACGAGCACATGCTGGACCTGCCTCAGTCCCCCGGCCTGGACGACATGCCCTACGGGACCAGCCTCGTCCCCATGGAAGAGCTGCCCGATCCGCCCCGCAGAACCTGGATGGGCTACCGCAACAAAACCGGCCCCGCCGGCACCCGCAACCTGCTGGGCATTGTCACCACCGTCCAGTGCGCCGCCGGTGTGGTCAACGTGGCGGTGGAGCGCATCAAGCGGGAGCTGCTGCCCAAGTACCCCAATGTGGACGGCGTGGTGGCAGTGAACCACCCCTACGGCTGCGGCGTGGCCATTAAGGCCCGGGAGGCCCACATCCCCATCCGGGCGGTCACCAACCTCATCCGCCACCCCAACTTCGGCGGCGAATTGATGGTGGTGGGCCTGGGCTGTGAAAAGCTCACCTACGACATGGTGCTCCCCCCGGAGGACATCACCCCGGAGAACACCCTCACCCTCCAGGACTACCGGGGCCACGACGCCATGATGCAGGCCCTGATGGAGATGGCCGAGCGGAAGCTGAAACGGCTCAACGAGCGCCGTCGGGAGGAGCTGCCCCTCAGCGAGCTGCTCATCGGCATGCAGTGCGGCGGCTCTGACGCCTTCTCCGGCCTCACCGCCAACCCCAGCGCCGGCTACGCCGCCGACATGCTGGTGAAGGGCGGCGCCACCGTGCTGTTCAGCGAGGTCACCGAGGTGCGCGACGGAGTGCATCTGCTGGCCGCCCGCTGCCGCGACGCGGCCGCCCGGGACAAGCTGGCCGCCGAGATGAAGTGGTACGACGACTACCTGGACGCCGGCGGCGTGGACCGGGACGCCAACCCCACCCCCGGCAACAAGAAGGGCGGCCTGGCCAACATCGTAGAGAAGGCCATGGGCTCCATCGCCAAGTCGGGCACCGCCCCCATCGAGGAGGTGCTCTCCCCGGCAGAGAAGCCCCATAAGCACGGCCTGATCTACGCCGCCACTCCCGCCAGCGACATCGTCTGCGGGCCCTGCCAGTTGGCCAGCGGCATCGGGCTTCAGGTCTTTATGACCGGCCGGGGCACCCCCTACGGGCTGGCCGCCGCCCCGGTCATCAAGGTCTGCTCCCGCAACGAGATGAAGGAGCACTGGTTTGACCTCATCGACGTCAACGCCGGCCCCATCGCCACCGGCGAGAAGACCATCGCCGACGTGGGCGCCGAGCTGTTCCACCTGATTCTGGACGTGGCCAGCGGCGTGAAGAAGCCCTACTCCGACCAGTACGGCTTCCACAACGACCTGTGCATCTTCAATCCCGCGCCTATTACCTGACAAGAGAAAGGTCGGTTTGGTATGGAAATCAAACAGGGGGGCGTCGTCTCCCGTCTGCTGGCCGACGTGCCCATTCCCCGCATGTTCCGCGCCGAGCAGCTCTTCCCCCGGGAGCGCATTGCCCCCGCAGACATCCCCGCTGCCGTGGCGGGGGAGCTGTCCCGGGAGCCCTTCCGCTCCAAAATCCGGCCCGGCATGTCCATCGCCATCACGGCGGGCAGCCGGGGCATCGCCAACGTGGACCTCATCACCCGGTCCATCGTGGACTTTGTAAAGGCCAGGGGCGCCGTCCCCTTCATTGTGCCCGCCATGGGCAGCCACGGCGGCGCCACTGCCGAGGGGCAGCTGGAGGTGCTGGCCAGCTACGGCATCACCCCGGAGGCCATGGGCTGTGAGATCCGCAGCAGCATGGAGGTGGTGGAGCTGGGCACCTCCGACACCGGCCTGCCGGTGTACCTGGACAAAAACGCCTATGAGGCCGACGGTATCATCGTCTCCTGCCGCCTCAAGCCCCACAACGCCTTCCGCGGCCCCTACGAGAGCGGGCCCTGCAAGATGCTCGCCGTGGGCCTGGGCAAGCAGAAGGGGGCCGAGCGGGTCCACTCCGACGGCATGGGCAAGATCGGGGCCAACATCCCCTCCATCGCCAAGGTCATTCTGGCCAGGGCCCCCATCCTCTTTGCCCTGCCCTGTATCGAGAACGCCTATGACGAGACCTGCCGCATCGAGGCCATCGACAGGGACGACATTCTCGCCCGGGAGCCGGAGCTGCTCCAGTTTGCCTTTGAGCGGATGCCCTCCCTGCTGGTGGGCGCCTGCGACGTGCTGGTGGTGGACGAGACGGGCAAGAACTACTCGGGCACCGGCGTGGACCCCAACATCACCGGCACCTTTTCCACCGAGTACGCCCACGGCGGGGTGGAGGTGCAGCGCACCTGCTTTCTCGATCTGAGCGCGGCCAGCCACGGCAACGCCCTGGGCGTGGGCCTGGCCAACGTGATCACAAAGCGGTTCTTTGACAAAATCGACACGGAAAAGATGTACCCCAACTGTCTCACCTCTACCGTCCTCACCTCCGCCCGCATCCCCTGCGTGGTGGCCAACGACAGGGAGGCTATTCAGATGTGTATCCGCACCTGCACCGGCATCGACCGCAGCCGCGCCCGGATCATCCGCATCCCAAACAGCCTCCACATCGGCCGCATCATGCTCAGCGAGGCCTATTACAGGGACGTGAAGGCGGGTAAATGGCCCGGCGTGGCGGCCTGCTCTGAGCCCGAGCCGCTGGAATTTGACGGGGACGGGGCCCTTCTCACCCCCATCGAGGGGTAGTATGGACAGCTTTTTCAAGATGGTGGACGTGCAGACCGTCCTCTTCATCTACATGGCGGTGGGCTTCTTCTGCCGCAAGAAGGGCATTTTCAACGACGCGGCCCGGGATAAGTTGACCGACTTTGTGGTGCTCATCACCCTGCCCTGCATGATCTTTGAGTCCTTCCACATGGAGTTCAGCCTGGAGTCCCTCAAGCAGGGGGGCGTGGCCGTCCTCATCGCCACCGTCATGGCCGCGGCGGCCCTGCTGCTGGGCAAGGTGCTCTACAACCGCTTTCCCTATGGGGAGAAGAGCATCCTCCAGTACGGCACCCTGGTCACCAACTCCGGCTTTGCCGGACTGCCCGTGGTCAGCGGCGCCTACGGCGACAAGGGCCTCTTTCTGGGCTCCCTGTTCATCATCCCCACCCGCATCCTCATGTGGAGCGCCGGCATCTCCCTGTTTACCAAGGCCGACGCCAAGCAGGCCGTCCGAAAGGTGCTGCTCAACCCCGGCATCATCGCCGTGGAGGTGGGGCTGGTATGGATGCTCTTCCAGCTCCCCCTGCCCCACTTTGTGGATACCGCGGTGGACAATCTGGGCGCCTGCACCTCTCCCATGGCCATGGCCCTGGTGGGGGCCATCCTGGCCGACGTGCCCCTCAAGACCGTGTTCGACCCCAAGTGCTTCTATCTGGTGGCGGTGCGCCAGCTCCTGCTGCCCGCCGTGTGCCTCGTGGCCCTGCGGCTGCTGGGGGTAGATCCCCTCACCGCCGGGGTAAGCGTGGTGCTCACCGGCATGCCCATCGGCTCCACCACCGCCATCCTGGCCCAGAAATACGGGGCGGACGCCCAGTTCGCCTCCAAGTGTGTGTTTATCTCGACGCTGACCAGCCTGGTCACCGTCCCCATTTTGACCCTGTTCCTTTGATGGAGAAAGGAGCCATCCCTATGCAGCAGTCCTATGATGTCGTCATCATCGGCGGTGGGGTGGGGGGCAGCGCCATCGCCCGGGAGCTCTCCCGGTACAAGCTGCGCATCGCCGTGCTGGAGAAGGAGAGCGACGTCTGCACCCAGACCAGTGGGCGCAACACCGGCATGCTCCACGCCGGGTTCCTCTATAAGACCGGCTCCCTCAAGGCCATCTGCGCCGTGGAGGGCAACCAGGAGTTCGACCAGGTAGCCCGCGAGCTGGATGTCCCCTTTAAGCGCACCGGCAAGCTCATCGTGGGCTTCACCGATGAGCACCGGCAGCGGCTGGAGCAATTCATGGCCCGGGGCGAGGCCAACGGCGTGAAGGGCCTGGAGCTCATCGACCGCAAGCGGATGGATGAGCTTGACCCCAGCGCCGGCGGAAATTTCGCCATGTGGTGCCCGGCCAGCGGTATCCTGGACCCCTTCCTCTACACCATCGCCCTGGCGGAGAACGCGGTTCACAACGGGGCGGAGTACCACCTCAACTGCGCTTTCACCGGCGAGACCCGGCAGGCCGACGGCACCCACCTGCTCCACACCACCAGGGGCGACTTCCACACCCGCTGGGTGGTGAACAGCGCGGGGCTCAACTCCGCCGTGGTCAGCGGGCAACTGGGCATTCCCGGCTATGTCATTAAGCCGGTCAAAGGCGAATACTTCGTTCTTGACAAGCTGGCGGGCCAGTTTGCCAAGATTCCCGTCTATCCCGCCCCCAATCCGGACAATACGTTTGACACCCATGCCACGCCCACCGTGGACGGAAATGTACTGGTGGGGCCCGACAGCCAATTGGCGCGGGATTTCCAGGACTACGAGTCCACCCAGGCCGCCATGGACGGCCTCATTGAGAGCGGTTCGCGGATGTTCAAGCACATGGACCGCGCCTACTTCATCCGCAATTTTGTCGGCATCCGGCCCAAGCGCATCGACCCCGCCACCGGCGCGGTACAGGACTTCGTACTGGAGTGCCGGGACGAGGCGCCCGGCGTGGTCAACCTGGTGGGCATCGAGTCCCCCGGCGTCACCTCCGCCCTCCCGCTGGCCCGCCGGGCCGTGGCCCTCATCGCCCGGCAGGAGGCGCTGGAGCCCAATCCCGACTTTGATCCCATCCGGCACGGCATCCGCCGTTTTGCCGATATGGCCGACGAGGAGCGGGCCGCCGCCATCGCGGAGAACCCGGACTACGGCGAGATCTTCTGCCGCTGCGAGAAGGTCACCAAGGCCGAAATTCTCCAGGCCATCCACAACCCCCTGGGCGTCCACACCGTCAACGGTATCAAGGTGCGCACCCGTGCCACCATGGGCCGCTGCCAGGGCGGCTACTGCGAGACCCGCATCACCGAGGCCCTCCACCGGGAGCTGGGGGAGGACTTCAGGGACATCCACCTGGGGCCGGAGGGCTCCTGGATGTTCACCGGGTCAGTGAAAGGAGGGGAGCCGGCATGAACGTGGAACGCCATCAGGCGGTAATCATCGGCGGCGGGCCCGCCGGCCTGGCCGCCGCCATCCGGCTCAGGCAGAAGGGCGTCGACGACGTGGTGGTGCTGGAGCGGGAGCACCGCCCCGGCGGCATCCTCCGTCAGTGCATCCACGACGGCTTCGGCCTCACCCGCTTCGGCGAGACCCTCTCCGGCCCCGAGTACGCCCAGCGGTTCGTGGCCCAGGCGGAGGAGCTGGGCATCACCTGCCTGACCGACACCACCGTTCTCTCCCTGGAGGCCGACCGCACCGTCACCGCCTCCGGCCCCGCCGGGCTCAAACAGCTCCGGGGCGACGCGGTGATTCTCACCATGGGCTGCCGGGAGCGTACCCGGGGCGCCCTGGCCATTCCGGGCAGCCGCCCGGCGGGCATCTACACCGCCGGCGTGGCCCAGGAGTACATCAACCTGCGCAACCTCATGGTGGGCCGGGAGGTGGTCATTCTGGGCAGCGGCGACATCGGCATGATCATGGCCCGCCGCATGACGCTGGAGGGGGCCCATGTGAAGGCCGTCTATGAAGTGCAGCCCTATCCCAGCGGCCTGCCCCGCAACATCGAGCAGTGCCTCAACGACTATGGCATCCCCCTGTACCTGAGCCATACCGTCACCGATATTCACGGCCGGGCGCGTCTGGAGGCCGTTACGGTCTCCCAGGTCGACGAACGCCTCCGCCCCATCCCCGGCACGGAGGAGCGGGTGGAGTGCGACACGCTGATTCTCTCGGTGGGCCTCATCCCCGCCGGGGACATCGCCAACGGCTCCGGCCTGGCGGTGGACGGGCGCACCAAGGGCGCCTTTGTGGATGAGCACTACCAGACCAGCATTCCCGGCGTCTTTGCCGCGGGCAACGTGCTCCATGTCCACGATCTGGTGGACTTCGTCTCCCTGGAGGCGGAGGCCCTGGCCTCGTCGGCGGCGGAGTACCTGAAAAACCATGCGCTTCCCCCCTGTCCCCTGGAGGTCAGGGCGGGCGCCAACGTGGGCCACGTCATCCCCCAGCGCATCAGCGGCAGCCGGGATTTCACCCTCTCCCTGCGGGTGTCCCGGCCCATGAAGGCCGTCACCCTGACCGTGACGCAGGACGGCCGCGAGGTACTGCGGCGCAGGCTGCCCAAGGCACTCCCTGCCGAGATGCTTCAGCTTCCCATCCGCGCCGCGGTGCTGGAGCAGTCCGGTGATTTGGAGGTGAGCGTACAGTGACGCGGAGTTTTACCTGTATTATCTGCCCCAACAGCTGTGAGATCACAGCCGAATATGAGGGGGACACGGTGTACGCCGTCCAGGGTGCCACCTGTCCCAAGGGAGACGCCTATGTCCGCCAGGAGCTCACCGACCCCCAGCGCAATATCGCCACCAGCGTACTGGTGGAGGGCGGCGAACTGCCCCTGGCCAGCGTGCGGCTCAGCCGCCCCATCTCCAAGAAGGACATCTTCCGGGTAATGGAGGTCATCAACACCGTACGTCTCCAGGCCCCCACCGCCGTCGGGCAGGTGGCCCTGGCCGACGTGTGCGGCCTGGGCGCCGATGTGATTGTCACCAAAAACGTGGCCCGCGCCAACGCGTGAGTCCCGCTTTTATAGTTCCTATCCACCCCAATCTGTGCTATTATTTTAAGGAGGAAATGTATTATGAAAATCGGACTGATCGGTCTTGGCATTATGGGCAAGCCCATGGCGAAGAACCTGCTCAAGGCGGGCTATGACCTCACGGTCAGCGATCTGAACCAGGCCAGCGTGGACGAGATCGTAGCCGCCGGGGCCAAGGCCGCCACCAACGCAGAGATCGGCGAGACCTGCGACGTGGTGCTGACCATGGTGCCCAACAGCCCCCAGGTAAAGGCTGTCATGCTGGGGGAGGACGGCGTGGCCGCCCACATGAAGCCGGGGAGCGTGTTCATCGACATGAGCTCCATCAACCCCGTGGCCTCCAAGGAGATCGCGGCGGAGCTGGCCAAGCGCGGCATCGAGATGCTGGACGCCCCCGTCTCCGGCGGCGAGCCCAAGGCCATCGACGGCACCCTTTCCTTCATGGTGGGCGGCAAGCAGGAGGTCTTTGACCAGTACAAGGACATCCTGGGCGCCATGGGCGCCTCTGTGGTGCGCTGCGGCGACGTGGGCGCGGGCAACACCACCAAGCTGGCCAACCAGATTATCGTGGCCTGCAACATCCAGGCCCTGTCCGAGGCCCTGACCCTGGCCAAGATGGCGGGCGTGGACCCCGAGCTGGTGTTCCAGGCCATCCGCGGCGGTCTGGCCGGCTCTACCGTCATGAACGCCAAGGCCCCCATGATGATCGAGGGCAATGACAAGCCCGGCTTCAAGATTGACCTGCACATCAAGGATCTGAACAACGCCCTGGACTGCGCCCACACCGTGGGCTCCCCCCTGCCCATGACCGCCGCGGTGCAGGAGATCTTCCAGTGGCTGCACAACAACGGCTGCGGCCAGGACGATCACAGCTCCATCATCAAGTACTACAAGAAGCTCACCGGCATCGAGTCCCTGTAAGGCCGCCCGACACGAGTGCGAGGTGATCGATCATGAATACGGATTTTATCAAGGGCGTCGTGGTGCCCATACTCACCCCCATCGACGGGGAGGAGCGCATTGACGAGGCCAGGCTCCGCGACCAGGTGGACTACGTCATCAAGGGCGGCGTGTCCGGTATTCTGGCCTTTGGCAGCAACGGCGAGTTCTATATGGTAGAAGAGGACGAGATGGAGCGGGGCCTGAAGATTATGGTGGATCAGGCCGCTGGCCGCGTCCCCGTCTACTTCGGCATTGGCGCCATCCGCACCCAGAAGTGCTGCCGTCTGGCCAAAATGGCCGTGGCCAACGGCGCCGCCGGCGTCAGCGTGCTCCAGCCCATGTTCCTCAAGCCCACCTATGACGAGCTGTTCCAGCACTTCAAGACCATCGCCGAAAGCGTTCCCGGCACCCCCATGCTGCTCTACAACAACCCCGGGCGGGTGGGGTACACCCTCACCGCCGATCTCGTGGACGCCCTGGCCCATCAGGTGGAAAACATTGTGGGCATGAAGGACACCAGCGGCGACATCACCCTCACCGCCGAGTTCATCCGCCGTACCCGCGACGTGGGCTTCAAGGTGTTCGGCGGCAAGGATACCCTGCTCTACGCCAGCCTGTGCCACGGCGCGGTGGGCGGCGTGTGCACCGCGGCCAACTTCATGCCCGAGCTGATCACCGACGTCTACAACAAGTTTGCCGCCGGGGATCTCCAGGGCAGCCTGGAGGCCCAGTTCAAGCTCAACCCCGTCCGTCTGGCCATGGACCCCGCCAGCTTCCCTGTGGCCGCCAAGGATATGGCCGCGCTCCGCGGCCGGGATGTGGGCGTGCCCTACCGGCCCAGCCTCCCCACCCCGGAGGGCCCCGCCAAGGAGGGCTTCCGCCGCACCATGTCTGAGGCCGGCCTGATTTAAGCCTCTCCGCGAGGCGACCATGGAGGAACGCATGAAACTGAGAAACGACTGTGATCAGATTGTCCGCCGGGCCATCGCCGCTGTCCAGCCCGACGCGGCGGTTCGCCGCGCCCTGGAGGGGAACCCCTTTCAGGGCGGCCGGGTGGTGCTGGTGGCCGTGGGCAAGGCCGCCTGGTCTATGGCCCGCGCCGCCTGCGACTGCGTGGGGGGGCGGCTGGACGGCGGCATCGTCATCACCAAGCACGGCCATGCCCAGGGCCCCATCGGTTCCCTGCTCATCCGGGAGGCGGGCCACCCCGTCCCCGACCAGGACACCTTTTCCGCCACGGAGGAGGCGCTGGCCCTTACGGACGGCCTGACAGCGGAGGACACCGTCCTCTTTCTCCTCTCCGGCGGCGGCTCCGCCCTCTTTGAAGCGCCGCTGGTCCCCCAGGAGGAGCTCCAGTCCATCACCCAGAGCCTGCTGGCCAGCGGGGCGGACATCGTGGAGATGAACACCATCCGCAAGCGGCTCTCCGCCGTCAAGGGCGGGCGGTTTGCCCAGCACTGCGCCCCGGCAAAGGTATTCTCCATCGTCCTGTCGGACATCATCGGCGATCCGCTGGACATGATCGCCTCCGGCCCGGCCTACCCCGACTCCTCCACCTGTGCCGATGCCCGCCGCATCGCGGAGCAGTACGGCCTGCGCCTGTCGCCTGAGGCCTCCCAGTGCCTGGAGCGGGAGACGCCCAAGGTTCTGGACAATGTGGAGACCCTTATCACCGGCAGCGTGCGGGAGCTGTGCGCCGCCGCATCCGCGGCCTGCCGGGAGCTGGGCTATGAGCCGGTGCTGCTCACCGACAGCCTGGACTGCGAGGCCCGGGAGGCGGGGGCCTTCCTGGCCGCCGTAGCCCGTGCCCACCAGGATACGGACTGCTCCCTGGCCTTCCTGGCCGGGGGGGAGACCGTGGTGCACCTGACCGGCTCCGGCCTGGGCGGGCGCAACCAGGAGTTGGCCCTCTCCGCCGCCGCCGGCATCGCCGGGCTGGAGGACACAGCCGTGTTCTCTCTGGGCAGCGACGGCACCGACGGCCCCACCGACGCCGCCGGCGGCTTCGTGGACGGCGGGACAAAGGAGCGGCTGGCGAGGCAGGGCGTGCGCATCTTTGAGGTTTTGAAGAACAACGACGCCTACCACGCCCTGGCCGCCTGCGGCGGCCTGCTCCACACGGGGGCGACGGGCACCAATGTCAACGACGTGGCGGTGCTCCTCATCCGCCGCTGAGTGGTTCTTTTCCCCCGCTGCGCCCCCGACCTTCCCACGCGGAGCCGGGGGCGCGCCCTTTTACCGGCAAGGAGTGATCGGCCATGGACGTCAAACAGATGACCTATATTCTCACCATCGCCCAGGAGGGCGGTATCAGCAAGGCCGCGGCCAAGCTGTTCATCACCCAGTCCGCCCTGGACCAGCAGCTTCTGAAGCTGGAGCATGAGCTGGGCACCCGGCTCTTTTTCCGCTCCCGCAGCAGCTTTGCCCTCACTGAGGCCGGCAGGGTCTACGTGGAGTACGCCCGCCGGATGCTGGAGCTGAAAAACGAGGCCTACCGCATCATCCACGACATCGCCGGCCGGAGGCGGGGCACCCTCTCCCTTGCCTTCGCCCCGGAGCGGGGCATGGAGATGTTCATGGCCGTGTACCCACGGTTCTATCAGAGCTATCCCGAGGTGACAGTGACCCCGCGGGAGATCAGCGTCCGGCGGCAGTTGGAGATGCTGGCCGGGGACGAGCTGGATCTGGGCTTCATCTCCAGGCCGGAGGGGGAGGTTCCGGGGCTGACCTGCGTCCCTCTCCTGCGGGAGGAGTTCCTGCTCATCACGCCCCGCAGCCATCCGCTGGCGGCCAGGGCCGCGCCGCCGGGCGCGCCCCTGACGGTGCTGGACACGGAGTGCCTCTGGGACCTGACCTTCTGCCTCATCTACCGCTCCTCCACCCAGCGGGAGGTCATCGACCCCCTGTTTGAGCGGGCGGGGCGAAAGCCCAACCTCTTTCTGGAGACCGCCAGCAACCGGGCCAATGTCTCCATGGTACAGAAGGGGCTGAGCTGCTCCATCGTCCCCGCCTACTACGTCCAGGGGGTGGAGGACGTGGCCTGCTTCCGCCTGTCTGCCCATCCCGCCTGGACCGTGTCTGCCTGCTACCGGCGCAATCGCTACCTGTCCAAATCCGCCCAGTATTTCATCGCCCTGGCCGCCGCCTATTTCCGTCCCGAGTGCGCCGCGCAAGAAAAGGAGTTGCCGCAATGAGCCGCATCTATGAGATCTTTGGCACCAATGCCCACGCCATGACCCGCGCCCTGATGGAGTCCGCCGGCGCAGCGTGCAAAATCCCCTCCGGGGCCTCGGTGGCCCTCAAGCCCAACCTGGTGGTGGCCGCCTCCCCCGAAACCGGCGCCACCACCCACGCCGGCGTCCTGTCCGGCGCCATCGAGTATCTGCGTGACCATGGCTTCCGGGATATCTCCATCATCGAGGGCTCCTGGGTGGGGGACGACACCGGCCGGGCCTTCCGGGCGGCGGGATACGAGGCGGTGGGGAAGAAGTACGGCGTGCCCCTCTGCGACCTCAAGCGGGACAAGACCCGCCGGGTGGACACCCCCCTGCGGCCCATGGACATCTGCTGCCGCGCCCTGGACGCGGACTACCTCATCAACCTGCCCGTGCTCAAGGGCCACTGCCAGACCGCCATGACCTGCGCCCTAAAAAACTGCAAGGGCTGCCTGCCCGACCGGGAGAAGCGGCGCTTCCACTCCGAGGGGCTGATGCGCCCCATCGCCGCCCTGGCCGCCGCCCTGCGGCCGGAGCTGACCATCGTGGACAGCCTCTGCGGGGATCTGGATTTTGAGGAGGGGGGCAACCCCGTCCCCACGGGCCGGATGCTGCTGGGTGAGGACCCCGTGCAGCTGGACGCCTACAGCTGCCGCCTTATGGGCCTGGCCCTGGAGCAGGCGCCCTATATCCAGATGGCCGAGGCCTGGGGGGCCGGCTCCACCCGGCTGGAGGAGGGAGATGTGGTGCGCCTCAACGAGCCCTCCGCGGCGGCGGACTACCCCGCCCCCTCCGGCGCCGTGGCCGCCCTCACCCGCACCGTCCAGGCCAGAAGCGCCTGCTCGGCCTGCTACGCAAGCCTGGTGCGCGCCCTCCACACCAGCGGCGTACAAGGCCTACCCATCGCCATCGGCCAGGGCTGGCGCGGAGTTCCCTTTGACGGCCTTGGAATCGGCGCCTGCTGCAACTGCGCCAAAGAGCAGGTTCCAGGCTGCCCGCCCCCGGCAGAGGACATCCTGCGCGTCCTCTCCGCCCGCTGCTGAGCCCCACGGGGAATGCGCACCTGATTTCCCTCCGAAGTCAGGTGCGTTTCTGCGTACAGGCGGCGAACCCCCTCCAAATCCGGTATTTACACCGGCTCCTTTCTCCCGTACAATAGAGGTGATTTCCCGGCCCGCCCGGAGAGGAGCACCGCTATGGATCTTCTGCAATGTCTCATGGATTCCTCATCCCATGCCATTTTCACCCTGGATCGGGATGGCATCATCACCCATATCAACCAGCAGGCCAAGGTGAGGTTCGGCCTCTACCACAACAGCCAGCACCCCCACCCCGCCGGGCGGTTGGAGCCGGGCGACCTGGTGCTGATCGCCGACACAGCCATCGGCGCGGACGACGGGGCGCTGCGGCCGGAGGATCTCGCCCGTATCGGCATCCGGGAGCCCAGGCTCCGCGTCAACGACCGGCTGGTGGCGGCAGGCGTCTTCGACATGCCCGGCCGGCGGCCCGTCTACAAGTTCCTGCCAGACCAGGACGCGGACAGCCTCTGTCTGGAGACCGTCTGTGAGGGGATCCCGATCCGCCTCTCCATCGAGCGCCGCAGCGTCACCGTTACGATAAGGGACACCGTCTACACCATCGGGTATTTCCGCTGCATTGGACAGATGGTGGTTCTGGACGGGGCGACTGGCCGGGTGAAGTTCTGGCAGGAGAAGGGCTACTCCGCCCGCAGGGAGGGCATCGGCCACCTGCTCCGGGGCGGCTCCTACAGCGAAAAACGGGCCGGGCTGTCCCTCCAGGTGGAGGGCTATCACTTCCGCGACTTCTTTGAGGGGGCGCAGTTTGAGCGGGATCTCGCCCGGGTGCTCAACGGACAGGCGCCGAGGCTTGAGGACCGGGAGTACGAGATCAACGGCTTTGAGCTGGTGGCCACCCTTCTCCCCGTGCCCGGGGCGGAGGGCGGACGCCCGGACGGAGTGATCGTCAAGTTCCGGAACATTGAGGATATCCATGTGACCATCCTGGAGCGCAACAATGCCATCAAGATGGCCGAGCGGACCTACCGGGAGACCGCCCGCAAGGACGCGCCCCAGGAGGCGTCCTTTGCGGAGCGCTTCGGCTTCGACACCCTGCCGGCCTCCGTCCGGCACCGGGTCTACAAGCTGTCCCAGCTGGACTGCGGCATCCTGATCACCGGCGAGAACGGCACCGGAAAGTCCTTCCTCGCCCAGGCCATCCGTCAGGCCCAGCCCCGCCGCGGCCCCTTCGTCACGGTGGACTGCGCCACCATCTCCCCCACCCTGTTTGAAAGCGAGATGTTCGGCTATGTGGGGGGCGCCTTCACAGGGGCGAACCCCCAGGGCAAGGCGGGCTTTTTTGAGTCGGCCGACGGCGGCACCATCTTCCTGGACGAGATTGGCGAGATCCCCCTCCAGATCCAGGCCAAGTTGCTCAGTGTAATCCAGAACAAGGTGGTCTGCCGGGTGGGCTCCACCCGGTCCGTGCCGGTGGATGTGCGCATCCTGGCGGCCACCAACCGGGATCTGAGGGCGGAGGTGGCCGCCGGGCGCTTCCGCCAGGATCTCTACTACCGGCTCAGCGCCTTCTCTGTGGAGCTGCCTCCCCTGCGCAGTTGTCCCGAGGACGTGTGCTTCCTCATCGACCGGCTGATGGAGAAGATTCCCCAGAAGTACGGCGTCCCGCCCAGGAGCCTGTCCGGCGAGGCCTTTGGCAAGCTGCTGGCCTACAACTGGCCGGGCAACATCCGGGAGCTGGAAAACGTACTGGAGAACGCCGTGGCCCTCTCCGAGTCGGAGCTTATCTATGCCGAGCACATCCACCTGGAGGGCACAGCGCCCGCCCCGCTCACGCTGAAGGAACGGCTCAAGCGGGAGGAAAGGCAGATTCTCCGGCAGACCCTGGCCCAGTGCGGCGGCAGCCGTGTGAAGGCCATGGAGCTGCTGGGCCTGTCCAAGACCGTGTTTTACGGCAAGCTGAAGGAATACCAACTGGACTAAACACGTCCTGTTTTTGGGAAAGGGAGTTCGGAAATCCGAACTCCCTTTCCCGTTTTTTTCACCCAGGTTCCGGGGATGCTGGATCTTGCGCCCCATGTTTTGCGGATTCTGTCTGAATTTGACGGCCATATTTTGTTGGAACCGCTGAACTTCGCCCCCCTTGGCCGCCTGGCATGCAGCTTGCATAGGCAATGAGACAAGGAGCACGTTTAACGGGAGGGAGCCTTCGATGCAGTTTTGGAAAATGAACGGCGCAGGCAACGACTTTATTATCCTCAACAATCTACAGGAGGGGCTGTCGGCGGATTGCTTTCCCGCCCTGGCCCGGCGGCTGTGCGAGCGCCGCCTGTCCATTGGGGCGGACGGTCTGATGGTGGTGGAGCGGCCGCAGTCCGGCGGGGACTACCGAATGCTGTTTTACAACTCCGACGGCAGCGCGGGCGAGATGTGCGGCAACGGGGCCCGGTGCATCTGCCGCTATGGCTATGAGATCGGGCTGGCCGGAGAGCTCCAGAGGGTGGAGACCACCGCTGGCCTGGTCACCGGCCGGCGCATCACCCGGCGGCAGTATAAAATCGAACTCAACCGGCCCACCACCCTCCGGCTGGACTACCCCGTGGAGGTGGACGGCAAGACCTATCCCTGCTCCTATGTGGAGCTGGGAGATCCCGGTCTGCCCCACGCAGTGGTTCCGATTCCGGGACTGCGCGGCCGGCCGGAGGCGGAGCTGTTCGCCCTGGGGCGGAAGCTGCGGGCCCACCCCGCCTTCCCCAAGGGCGCAAATGTCAATTTCTTCGATGTGGAGGGACCGGGGCGGATCTGGGAGCGCACCTTTGAGCGGGGCGTGGAGGGCTTCACCTACGCCTGCGGCACGGGCACCGGCTCGGTGGCCGCCGTGCTGACCCTCCAGGGCGCGGTCAGCGGCCGGGCGGTGGCCGTCCAGATGACGGGGGGCGAGCTGGTGGTGGATGTGGAGCGCCGCGGCTCAACGGTGGAACACCTCTTTCTGACCGGGCCCACCAATTTGGTTGCAAAAGGGGAGCTCACCGACGAGGAACTGCCCCTTTGAGTGATAGAGCGGCCGCCGGTGCGGTACACTGAGAGAGGAGGTGACGCCGCATACCCCACCGGCAGTTCTGTGTGTTAGAAGAAAGAGAGGTATTGTTATGGACAAATCCACAGTTATGAAGAACTACCGCTTCCTGGCCCTGATGCTGTTTGCCATGGTAGCCGGCTGCGTGGCCGGCTGGTTCTTTCCTGAATTTGGTCACTTTATCAAGCCCGCCGGCACCGTGTTCATCAATATGATGTTCTGCGTGGTGGTGCCGCTGGTGTTCGCCTCCATCTCCAACTCCGTGGCCAGCGTACGCAGCCGGAAACGGGCAGGCAAGATCATGGGCACCACCGTGCTCACCTTCGTGGTCACCGGCGCCGTTGCCGCCGTCATCATGTTCATTGTCATGAAGCTGGTTCCCCCGGTGCTGGAGCCCTGGACCGACATGGCCACCGAGGCCATCGGCGAGCACGCCTCCCTCGCCGACATGATCGTGAACTTCTTCACCACCGACGACTTTGTGGGCCTGCTGAGCCGCAGCGCCATGCTGCCGCTGATCGTCTTTTCCATCCTGTTCGGCTTTGCCACCAATCTGGTGGGCGGTCCCGACCACGTCATCGGCAAGTTCCTCGACGGCCTGACCGAAGTAATGATGGCCTTTGTGAAGATCATCACCTATTACGCCCCCATCGCCTTCTTCGCCCTGTTTGCGGATCTGGTAGCCACCTACGGCTCCAGCGTGGCCTCCGCCTATGGCCGGGCCATGGTGGTATACTACCCCCTGTGCTTCATCTACATCTTCACCGCCTTTCCCCTCTTCGCCTATATCGGCGGCGGCAGGCACGGCATCAAGACCATGTTCCAGCACATCGCAAGGCCCGCCATCATGTCGCTGGGCACCTGCTCCTCCTCCGCCACCATCCCCACCAACCTGCGTGAGGCGGAGGACACCGGCATCCCCAAGGATGTGGCCGATATGGTCGTGCCCATGGGCGCCACCATGCATATGGACGGCTCCTGCTTCTCCTGCGTGCTGAAAATCGCCTTTGTCCTGGGGGCCATGGGCGTGGATATGCCCTGGACCATGCTCCCGGCGGTGGTGGCTGTGGCGGTGCTCTCCTCGGTGGGCATGTCCGGCGTGCCCGGCGGAGGCTACATCGGTGAGTACATCATCTGCTCCATCTTCTTCCCCCAGCAGATTGAGGTTGCCTTCCCCATCCTGGTGGCCATCGGCAACCTGGTAGATCCCCCGGCCACAATGATCAACTCCGCCGGAGACTATGTGGTGTGCTACATCGTCGCCCGCGTCACCGACGGCAAGGACTGGCTGGACAGGGCCATTGCGGCCAGACACGCCAAATAGCATCCCCCCGGGGCCCCCTGCGGGGCGGGATATCTTCCAGAGAAACAGAAAGGAAATGAGACATGATCTGCGACAACCTTACCGTCTCCAACGGGCGCCTGCTCTTTGCCGGTCAGGACACCGTGGAGCTGGCCCGGCAGTACGGCACCCCCCTCTACCTGATGGACGAGGACCGGATCCGCGCCAACTGCCGGGTGTATACCGAGGCGTTCCGCAGGCACTTCGGCCCCGGCGCCCGGCCCCTGTACGCCAGCAAGGCCAACTCCTTCCAGCGCATCTATGAGATCATGCGGGAGGAGGGCATGGGCATTGACGTGGTGTCCTCCGGCGAAATTTACACCGCCCTCCGGGCGGGCTACGACTTGGGCCAGGCCTACTTTCACAGCAACAACAAGACCGATGAGGACATCCGCTACAGTATGGATCACGGTATCGGCTATTTTGTGGCGGATAACGTGGAGGAGATCAAGGCCATTGAGGCGGAGGCCGCCCGGCGGGGCATTAAGCAGCGGGTGCTGCTCCGCCTGACCCCCGGCATCGACCCCCACACCTACGAGGCCATCGCCACCGGCAAGGTGGACTCCAAATTCGGCAGCGCCATCGAGACCGGCCAGGCCGAGGAGATCACCCTCTTCACCCTCCGCCAGCCCCATGTGGAGCTGGTGGGCTTCCACTGCCACGTGGGCTCCCAGGTCTTTGCCGAGGACGTATTTGAACGGGCCGCAGTGATCATGCTGGAGTTCGCCGCCCACATGGAGAAAGCCCATGGCTACCAGACCCGGCAGCTTGACCTGGGCGGCGGCTACGGCGTGCGCTACGTCGAGTGCGACCCCGTTCTGGACGTGGACGCCAAGGTGGCCCAGGTGGCCGCCGCGGCCAAGGGCGCCTGCGCCCGCCTGGGCATCGCCCTGCCCGAGATTCACATGGAGCCCGGACGCAGCATCGTGGGAGACGCGGGACTGACCCTCTACACCGTGGGCACGGTCAAGGAGATCCCCGGCTATAAAAACTACGTCTCGGTGGACGGCGGCATGCCCGACAATCCCCGCTTCGCCCTCTACGGGGCCAGCTACACCTGCCTGCTGGCCAACAAGCTGGATCAGCCCGCCGAATTTCCCTGCTCGGTGGTGGGCCGCTGCTGCGAGAGCGGCGACATCATCCAGGAGCACGTCCTGCTGCCCGGGAGCGTGGGCCGGGGAGACATTCTGGCGGTATGCACCACCGGCGCCTACAACTACTCCATGGCCTCCAATTACAACCGCCTTCCCAGGCCCCCCATTGTCATGCTCCGGGGCGGCAACGAGTCCTATGTGGCAGTCCGCCGGGAGTCCCTGGAGGATCTGTGCCGCAACGACCTGTAAAAACGCACAAGGGAGCGGCCCCATCAGGCGCCGCTCCCTTCCTGTCTGTCGAAAACACATTTTCGACAGGCTGCCGGACTTTTGGAGCCTTTTGAACGGCTCCAAAAGTCGTTTGATCCGGCGTGAAAGACAACCCGGACGGTTTTCTTTCACACGATCTTTCCCTTCGAATCCTTTTGCGGGGAGGGTTTATTGGCAGCTGCTCTCATCCACTCAGTTGAGCACCTGCTCCAGCTCCAGGGTGACGGTGCCGTCCTCCCGCACGAAGCAGGGGATGCCCAGGGAGCCCTTGGCCTTGGGGCCTTCGAAGACGGGGCTGCTCTCCCGCAGGGCCAAATAGGCCTTCAGGTCGGGCAGGCTGGCGGACAGGTTCTGGAAGGTGATATCCGCCTTGGCCTCAACCAGCTTGTTGAGGGCGTACAGGGTATCCGGGCACAGGTGGCTGCCGATCACGGTCACTTTCATCTTGTCTCCTCCTTACTTTACGGCAATGGCTTCAATCTCGCACAGGGCGCCCTTGGGCAGAGCCTTCACCGCCACACAGGAGCGGGCGGGCTTGGAGGTAAAGTACCTGGCGTACACCTCGTTGAAGGCGGCAAAGTCGGCGATGTCGGCCAGGAAGCAGGTGGTCTTGACCACCTTGTCGAAGCCGGAGCCAGCGGCCTCCAGAATGGCGCCCACATTCCTACAGCTCCACTCGGCCTGGGCGGCGATGCCCTCGGGCATGGCGCCGTCGGCGGGGTTCACCGGAAGCTGGCCGGAGGTGATGACAAGGCCGTTGGTCTCGTAGGCCTGGGAATAGGGCCCGATGGCGCCGGGGGCGTGCTTGGTGTCGATGATAGTCATGGCAGATTCTCCTTTTATAAATGGATCAATGGATGGAACAGACAGAGGTGAATGGAGCTCAGACCCGGCTCTTTTTGGCGGCCGCGGCCTTGGCCAGCCACTCCTTGCCCTCCACCAGGCGGGTGACCAGCATGGAGGCGATGGTGTCGCCGGAGGCGTTCAGGCAGGTGGCGGCGGGGTCGAACAGGAAGCCCAGGGTGGCGATGATGGGGAAGGCCTCGGCGGGGAAGTTGAACATGGAGACGATCAGCATCTCGCCCACCAGGCCGCCTCCGGGGGCGCCGGAGAGGACGAAGGCGGACAGGATAGCCACCACGATGGCCATGCCATAGGTGCCCGCGCCGGAGAAGTCCATGCCGAACACGCCGTAGAGGAAAGCGATCTTGGTGATGGAGCTGAGTACGGAGCCGTCCATGTGCATGGTGCAGCCCATGGGCAGCACCAGATCGCTGACGTCCTTGGGCACGCCGATGCTGTCACAGGCCTCCTTGTTCACGGGGATGGTGGCGGCGGAGGACTGGGTGGCAAAGGCGGTGACGGCGGGGCGCAGGATGTTTTTGACCATGGCCGCCACACCGTGCCGGCCGCCGGCCAGGAAGGCGTAGAGGGGGAAGAAGATCACCCCATAGAGGGCGCACAGGGGGTAGTAGACCAGCATGGAGCGGCCGTAGTCGCCGATGATCTCGGGGCCGTAGGTGGCCACCAGGTTGGCGAAGTAGGCGCCCAGGCCGATTGGGGCCACCAGCATGATGATGCCCACGAACTTCATGATGATGTCGTTCAGGTTGGCCAGCAGCCTGCCCATGGGGCTCTGCTCGCCGCCGCAGGCGGAGACGCAGAAGCCGAAGAGGATGGCGAAGATGATGAGGGGCAGCATGTTGGACTTGTCCCACAGGTCGGAGAAGTCGGACACGGTGAGGGAGCTGACCAGCAGCTCGCCGGCGGTCTGTGCCTCGCCCACCTCGCTGGCCACCAGCTCGATGGTGGTGCCCGCTGAGGGGCTGAACAGGTTGACCCACACCAGCACGCAGACGCCGGCGATGGCGCCGGTGAAGATGAAGGTGCCGATGGTGCCGCCCAGAATCTTGCCCAGGCGCTTCATATTGGCCATGCTGCCCACGGCGGAGGCGATGGACACGAACACCAGGGGGACCACGATCGTGAACAGCAGGTTGAGGAAGATGTCGCCGATGGGCTTGATGGTGGTGCCGAAGTCGGGGACGACCACGCCGATGAGGGCGCCGATCAGGATGCCGCTGAGGATGAGAATCAGGTTGCCGTACTGCTGCCAGAAGCTCTTCTTTTGCAGGTTTGCCATAGGGAATTTACCTCCTTTTACCAGTCCTGTGTGGGCTCAAAGGGCCTTGACCGCCGCTTCGAGCTGCTTCATCGCCCGCTCCAGCACGCTGCGGGGGCAGGCGGCGTTGAGACGCATGTAGCCGTTCAGGCTGCGGCCGAAGGAGCAGCCGTCGTTGAGGCCCAGGCCCGCCTGCTCGATCATGAAGCGGCGCAGGGCGTCGTTGTCCAGGCCCAGCGCCCGGCAGTCCAGCCACATGAGGTAGGTGGCGTCGGGGGCGCAGGTCTTGATCTGTGGAATGTGCTCCCGGCAGTAGTCCGCCACAAAGTCGAAGTTGGCGGACAGGTAGGGCAGCAGCTGCTCCAGCCACTCCTCGCCGTGGTTGAAGGCGGCCTCCATGGCGGTGAGGGAGAAGGCGTTGTTGCGGTGGATGTCCATGTTCATCCAGAACTGGTCAAAGACCTGCTTCATGTGGGCGTTGGGGAACACCACAGTGGAGGCCTGCAGGCCGGCCAGGTTGAAGGTCTTGGTGCCGGAGATGCCGGTGACCACATACCGGGCGGCCTCGTCGGAGACGGAGGCGGTGGGGGTGTGGCGCTTGCCGTGGAAGATCAGGTCGGAGTGAATCTCGTCGGAGAACAGGACCACCCGGTGTTTGATGCACAGCTCCACCATGCGGCGCAGCTCCTCCGGCGTCCACACGATGCCCAGGGGGTTGTGGGGGCTGCACAGGAGGAAGAGGTCGGCCTCGGCCAGCTTGGCCTCGAAGTCGGCCCAGTCCATCTCCCACCTGCCGTCCTTTTCCACGAAGGGATTCTCCAGCACCTTCCGGTTCCACGCCTCGGTCATGTCGTAGAACTCGGAGTACACCGGGGTCTGGATGAGCACGCTGCCCCCCTCCGGGGTAAAGAGCTTGACCATGGCGCTGATGGACTGCACCACACCCAGGCTGAAGCTCATCAGGCGCGGGTCGATGTCCCAGCCGTTGCGGCGCTTCTGCCAGCCCCGGATGGCCTCAAAATAGGAGTCCGGGCGGCTGGTATAGCCCCAGATGCCCTCCTGGGCCCTAGCGGTGAGGGCGTCGACGATGGGCTGGGCGGTCTTGAAGTCCATGTCCGCGATCCACAGGGGGATCACCTGGTCGGTGCCGAACTTCTTCATCCGCTCGTCGTATTTGGCGGAGCGGTTGCCGCCGCGGTCCACCACGGTGTCGAAATCATACTTCATAGGGGATCATCCTTCTTTCTCTCCTGGCCTGGGCTTCCCGGCCCTGTATTCTGTCCGACCATAAAAGCAATCTATGTGCCGAATCGCTCCGGGCGGCAAAACATTGTTAAATAAGCTTAAAATTTAGTCTGCTGTTTTATGCATAACAGAAAGAAACCCGCCGGGCAGTCCAGGACCACCCGGCGGAGAAATGCAGCAGGGCGCGTTTAAACTGGTCAAAGAAAGAAAAAACGGTCAAATTGGTCAAACCATTTCCGCTCCGCCCTCCACCGCCTGCCGGCGGCACAGGGCCCGCCCGGCCGGGGTGAGGCGGGTGCCGCCCCGGCCGCGGCTCACCCGCACCAGGCCCGCCCGGTCCAGCCCGGCCAGGATGCGCCGCACCTCCTGCTGGGAGCAGGGGAGCCCCGCCTCCCGGGCGGCGGCGAGGATGGCCTCCCGCCCCAGGCTGCGGCCCGCCTGGTCGGCCTCGTAGAGCCGCTCCAGCACGAAGCGGGAGTCCTCCCGGGGGCAGTCGGCCAGGGCGGGCAGCTCCGCCGGGGGCGCGGCGGCGGGGAGGTAGTGGAAGGTGGGGGGCAACTCCTCCACCCCCACCACAGTATGTCCCAGGTAGCTGAAATACTCTACCACATTGCGCAGCTCCCGGATGTTGCCCCGCCACTGGTGGGCCAGCAGGAGCCGCTCCAGCTCGGGCGAGAGGGTGAAGGAGGCCCCAATGTTGCGGCAGAAGTGGTCGATGAGCAGCAGCAGATCTCCCTCCCGCTCCCGCAGGGGCGGGATGAGGACGGGCAGGGTGTTGAGCCGGTAATAGAGGTCCCGGCGGAAGCTGCCCTCCTCCACCCGGCGCTCCAGATCCTCATTGGTAGCGGCCACGATGCGCACGTCCACCGAGATGATGCGGTTGCCCCCCACCCGCATGATCTCCCACTCCTGGAGCACCCGCAGCAGCTTGCACTGGAGGGCGGTGCTCATGCCCTCCACCTCGTCCAGGAAGAGGGTTCCCCCGTGGGCAAACTCAAACAGCCCCGGCTTGCCCCCCTTCCGGGCGCCGGTGAAGGCCCCCTCCTCGTAGCCGAACAGCTCGCTCTCCAGCAGGTTTTCCGGCATGGCGGCGCAGTTGATGGCCACGAAGGCCCCGCCGGCGCGGGGGGAGGCGTTGTGCACCGCGTGGGCAAACAGCTCCTTGCCGGTGCCCGTCTCGCCGATGAGGAGCACCGGCAGGGGGGTGAGACTCATCTTTTTTAATATGGTGATGCACCGCAGCAGGGCGGGAGACTGTCCCACCACGTTGTCAAAGGTATACTTGGCCCGGTAGCCCTTGTGGAGAAGCTGGCTGCGCAGCTCGTTCTGCCGGTTCTCCGCATCGTTGAACCGCTGCACCGTGGCGAAGGCGCCGATGCAGGCGTCCCCCCGCAGCACCGGGGCCACGGCCACGTTGATGTTGACTCCCCCGGCGCTCACCACCCGGGCGGGCTGGGGGGCCTTCTCCTTCAGGCAGCGGGCAAAGGGCAGGAAGGGGTACACCGCGCCGGCGGGGCGGTGCAGAGCCTCGCCGCAGGGGATGCCGGTGATCTCCTCCAGCTTGCGGTTGCAGGCAAAGACCTCCCCCCGCTCGTTGACCCCCACGATCCCCTCATCCAGAATCTCCATGAGCATCTCAAACTGGCTCTCCAGCCGCAGGCCCCGGGCGAACACCCGGTCAAAGCTGTAGGTATTGGTGGCCACCTCCCGCTGGTACTGCTCAAACCGCTCGCTCTCCAGCAGCTCCTCCAGCCCCAGGCGGAGGGCCGCCTCGATCATGGTGGAGCTGTCGCACACCCGCTGGCCGATGTCGATAATCTCCTTCGCCCCGGCGGGGACGTAGCGGGTCTCCTGGGGGGTGATGACGAAGTCGTACTGGCTCATGTCCGGCTCCGGCGCGCCGGGGTGGTAGAGATCGAACACCAACTGGTTGACCCCCAGTTGGTTGAGGCGGGTCACCGCCTCCCGGCACATCTTGTCGCTCAGGTTGACGAAGAGGGCCCGCTTGCCCGCCGGCAGGCTCTGGAGGCGGCGCACCACGTCCCACCGGAGGGTGACGTGGATCTCCATCATCTCCCCGTCGATGGGGACGTACTGGTGGAGATCTCCCAGGGAGTCGAAGGCGTCGGTGGTGACCATATAGAGGTCGTACCGGCGGGGCATGTGCTCGATGGAGCCGTCCCGCACGCTGTAGGAGCAGACGGTAATCCGCTCGCCGAACAGCTCCTGGACCTGCTGGGCGTAAAACTGCCCGGCGTAGGCGTCCAGAGAGATGACCGCCACATCCTGTTTCATGGGGTTCTCTCCTCCTTTTTGGCCATTTACTTTAACCAGTTTAACCGATTTAACAGTATTCTGCGGGATTTCCCGCCCCATGTCAAGCCGATCCCCGCTTTTTTTCGCGGATTTTTGGCTTTGGCGGCCAAAAATGCAGTTGGCATGCCGGTTGCATGATAAAATAGGCAGAAGACTTGGCCGCCCTACGGGGCCGGCGGAAAAGGAGCGATGAACGATGCAACTGAACAAGGAAGAGATGCTGACCCTGCTGCACCAGGAGGTGGTTCCCGCCCTGGGGTGCACCGAGCCCGTGTGCGTGGCCCTCTGCGCCGCCGACGCCTACCACGCCATCGGCGGACAGGTGGTGTCCATCAAGATGGAGGTCAACCCCGGCATCTACAAGAACGGCATGAGCGTGGGCATCCCCGGCTTTCAGCGGGTGGGCCTGAAGTACGCCGCCGCCCTGGGTGCCTGCCTGGGCAACCCGGAGAAGGGGCTGGAGCTGCTGGAGGAGATCAACAGCATCGTCAGCAAGGAGGCCATCCGTCTGGTGGAGGACAAGCAGGTGAGCGTGACCATCGCCGAGGGAGAGAGCCAGCTCTACGCCCACGCCGAGGTCATCACCACCCGGGGCATCGGCATCAGCACCATCCGGGACACCCACTCCAACATCATCTACACCAGCGCCAACAACGAGGTGCTCTTTGAGAAGGAGTACACCGCCGGCGGCGAGGACGCGCTCCACGCCAAGCTCAAGTCCATGACTGTCGCCCAGCTCCGGGAGCTGGCGGACTCCGCTGGCGAGGAGGAGCTGGCCTTTATGCTGGAGGGCGCGGAGATGAACGAGACCCTCTCCGACTACGGCCTGGAGCACCGCCTGGGCATCGGCATCGCCGACACCCTCAAGGCCCACCTGTCCACCGACATCATGGGCAGCAGCCTGATGACCCGCACCATGGTGCGGGTGGCCTCCAGCGCCGAGGGGCGCATGTCCGGCTGCCCCTACGCGGTGATGAGCAGCGCCGGCAGCGGCAACCACGGCATCACCGCCATCATCCCCGTGGTGGAGATGGCCAGGCACCTGGGCTCCAGCCGGGAGGCCACCGTGAAGGCCCTGGCCTTCTCCCACCTGCTCAACGTCTACATCAAGCTGTTCACCGGCAAGCTCAGCGCCACCTGCGGCTGCGGCGTGTCCGCCGCCACCGCCGCTTCCGCCGCCATGGTGTGGCTCCTGGGGGGCGACGACAAGCAGATCGGCGCCGCCATCATCAACATGAGCGCCAACCTGACCGGCATGATCTGCGACGGCGGCAAGATCGGTTGCGCCCTCAAACTGGCCACCGCCGCCTCCGCCGCCATCATGAGCGCCTACCTGGCCGTCGGCGGCGTGGTGGTCAGCCCCAGCGACGGCATCTGCGCCGCCACCCCGGAGCAGGTCATCCGCAACATGGGCCGCATCAGCACCCCCGGCATGGTGGAGACCGACCGCACCATCCTCAGCATCATGATGGAAAAGGACCAGGGCTGAGCCCCGGCCCTCCAGGCAAAAAGGGGCCCGGCCGAATCGCACGATTCGGCCGGGC
>NZ_JH417762.1 GCF_000239295.1 Flavonifractor plautii ATCC 29863 | reverse complement strand
TTTCAATTTGCGAAAATTATTGTACCTTATCAGTTCACGGGCCAAGCCGTCACCTCCCGCCAGCCGGGGCCCGCATAAGCTCCCGGTAGCAGGACACGCAGCCGATCCCGCGCCAGTAGGGACACCCGGAGCACCGGGAGCCCCTGGGCGGCTTTGCCGGGGCCGGAGCCTGGGGGCGGGGCTTCTGCTGCATCATCTTTTCATAGGGGCTGTTGGTAAACCTCATTTGTCCGCCTCCTCTCCGTCATCGTCCTCCTCGTCCCAAGGCGGGCCGTCATCGTCCTCGTCCCCGTAGCCGTCCGGCTCGTCATAGTCCGTGAGCTCGTCGCCGTAGTCCTCCTGGGGCGCGGCGGCTTTCTGCTGTTTGGGGCGCAGCACCTTGAAATAGAACGCCGCACCGCCGCCCACCAGGGCCACAGCCAGCACCGCCAGGAGCATCCCCGTGTTGCCGCCCGTTTCCGGCCCGGCCTCCTCCGGGGCGGGCTCCTCGGTTTCCGTGGGCTCCGGCTCCGGCTCAACGCCCACGTACTTGCTCATATTGACGGAGCAGACGGCACAATCCGTATTGACGGCCCCCGCCTCGCATTTTTCAGAGCAGGAGCACACCGCTTGCTCCACGCCAGCGGCCTCCGCCGCAGCCAGCAGATCAGCCTCATCCACAACGCTGAAAAAGTAGGTTTCGTACTGTTCGCCCTCTTCGTCCACGGGCTTGTCATAGTCAATGACGATATAGAACGTATTGCCGCCGCTGGTCTGGACGGTAATAAACTGCTTGTTGGTGTACTCGTCATAGAGCAAATCGCGGGTCACAAGGTTGCCCTCTTCGGAAAAGCCCTCGCCGGGCTCAATGGTGGGCTCCGGGGCAGGAGTTTCCTCCGTCATGGTGGGATCGCCGTAGTCCGAGCCCTCGCCGCCGTCCGCGTAGGCATACGCCGGGATGCTAAAGCCGCATAAAAGAACGACGGCGCAGAGCGCCGCCGCCATCACCCGAAAGCGTTTCATCTTCAATTTTCCTCCTTTCCGCCGTCCTCGGACTTCTGGACACTTTGTCCAGAGGTGCCGCCATCCCGGAGCCGCTGGAGCACCAGGGGCAGCTCCTCCAGGGAAACGCTCATGCCCCGCACGATGTCCACAATCTCCTCGTTTTCCGCCTCCCGGTGCTTTTGCTCCAGTTCTTTCAGCCGGGCCTGCTGTTCGCTGATTTTGGCCTTGACCTTATCAATCTCGGCCTGGATTTTTTGGCTTTTGCTTGCCGCCATAGATAACCTCCTTGTCAGGGTAAACGCCCGTAGGCGTAGAAATGAGATTGCCAGTAGCTTGTATTCAGGTTTGCATATTGGATGGGATCGCCACAATGGATCATCATCCCGTCCCCCACATAGATGCCACAATGGGACACGCCCGCCGTGTCATAGGTGCCGACAAAGAACACCAGATCGCCGGGGCGGGGTGCGCTGGTGGGGGTACAGATGTTATAGAGCCCCTGGGCTCCCAGGCGGCCCACATTCCAGCCGGAGTGATTGATCACCCAGGACACAAAGCCGGAGCAGTCAAAGGACGTGGCCGGAGAGCTGCCGCCCCACACATAGGGATAGCCCAGGTATTTCTCCGCCTCGCCCAAAATGGCCGCAAAGGTTTCATCGTCCAGATATTCCTCCGGCACGTCATAGTCAGCGGGCGGGTTCGTGATGTATTTCCCCACATAGGCTGACTCCGGGAACAGATCGGGCCTGTTCCCCAGGGTGGACATATAGAGAGAATAACGGGCCATCTGTTCCTCTCCCATCATTTCCAGGGGCAGATGGGAAAGGTTTTTGTTTTCCAGCGTGACATAGCAGATGTACCAGGAGTAGGGATCGCCGTCGCTGTCATACCGGGTTTCCCGCACCACGCGCTCCGTCAGGATATACTGGCGGTCAAAGAGGGTTTCCAGGGTGCCCTGCACCTCGTCCGCCGTCCATTCCCCCTCATGGAGCACGCAGAGGGTAGAGATCAGCACATAGGGATCGTGCTCGATCTCGTCCAAGTCAAAATGATATTCGTCATAGCTGTGGGTGGCGGTATAGGTGTCCAGGTAGTTTTGCAGCTCGGCCTCCATGCTGGAATAGGCCGCCTCCGCCGCCAGGATCTCCCCGTCCTCCGAGGGGTAGGTGGTAACGCCCACAGCCCCCGCGCCGGAATTTCCCAGCATCACTAGGGAGGAAGAACAGGACTGCATCATAAAGAGCAGGAGCACACAGGTCAGGGCCAACAGCACCCCCACGGGATGCCGCTTCACAAAGCCCGCGATCTTCGCCCCGGCCTTTTCCGTGGCGGCGGCGGTCTTTTTGGCCGCGCTTGCCGCTCCCGTCTTTGCCGCCTCCCGCGCCCGCTTTTGATACTGCTTTTTCAAGCGGTGCTTGCGCCACATCCGGGAAACGGGGTTGCCGGACATTTCCGGGTGTTCCTGGGCGGTCATGCGGAAATGATAGTCCGCCGTGGCCTTGACATATTTGGACTCGGCCCGCTGGACAGCCTTTGCCGGATGCTGCCGGATTTTCTTTTGCACGAACCGCTTGCCATGCCGCAGGCCGGACTCGCCCACCAGCTCGGAGCGGTGGGCCCCCTCGATCCCCACGTTTTCCTGTTCATTCTCATAAATCTTGCCATGCACAAAACCGCGGGCGGCCCCGCCAGCGGCCCGGCCTATCCGCCGCACCGGGCCGGGCTTTTTGGGCGGTTTCTGTTTTGCCAGCTTATCCTTTGCCCGTTCCAGCTTTTCCCCGCGCTCCTCCATGCGGAGCTTGGACGCGGCGGCCTGCTCCTGTTTGCTTTTCTGACGGAACTTCGTCGTCGCAAACTTCGCTTTGGCTTCTTCGGCGGCGCTGCCGCCAAAATCCGCCCGCTCCGTTGCTCCTCCTCTCCCCACAAAGTCTTTCGACTTTGCGGGGCACCCCATGTTCTGGACACTTTGTCCAGAAGTGCCGCTGTCCGCAGCCCCGGCACCGCCTGGGGAGCCGCCCCCAGCGGCCCCGCCAGGATCGGCGGCGCTCTCCCAGGAGCCGGGGCGCTCCCTGGCCTCCTGTTTGGGCTTATTCGGTTTTCGCTTCATTCTTCAAATCCTCCGGGCGGGTAGTCAGCAGGTTATAGATTTCTCCACGGGGGAACCGATCCACAAAGGGGATGGTCACATCGCCATAGAACAGCAGGCCCTCGCCGGAATTGGAGTGGGTGATATAGGAGAGCTGGTGCTCGGAAATGCCGAGCTGTTTCGCCAAAATCGCCCGGTCACTTTGGGCCTGGGACAGCAGGATCATAAAGTCCGTGTTGTCCAGAATAGCCTCGATCTCCCGACTGGCCAAAAGGTCGTAGGGTAGGGTAAAGGCGCCTTGC
>NZ_JH417761.1 GCF_000239295.1 Flavonifractor plautii ATCC 29863 | reverse complement strand
TTTTCAATTTGCGAAAATTATTGTACCTTATCTGCTTGGGACAGCGGAAGCGGGAAGTGACGGTACGGTGTACCTATACCGATGGAGGGGCGGAGGCAAAGGATTTGGTACAAGGCTCATTCCGCGCCTTTTTGACGCGGGAACTTAACAAGGACACCCCTGGGGGTAACTCATGTACCTGGAGATAGAAGGGGCGGAGAGGTACCGCGCCGCACTTTATATCCGCCTGTCCAGGGAGGACGAAACCGACGGGCCCTCAGAGAGCGTCAGCAACCAGCGGGCCATGCTGGAGGACTTTGCCCGCCAGCGGGGGGTGCCGGTGGCCGGCCTCTATGTGGACGACGGCTGGTCGGGCACCAGTTTCGACCGCCCGGAGTTCCGGCGAATGCTGCGGGACATTGAGGCCGGACGGGTGAACATGGTGATTACCAAGGATCTGTCCCGGCTGGGGCGCGACTACATCATGACCGGCCACTATATGGAGCGCTATTTCCCGGAACACCGTGTGCGGTACATCTCCCTGTTGGACGGCATCGACACCGGTGTGGACTCCAGCGCCAACGAGATCACGCCGTTCCGGGCCATTATGAACGACATGTACGCAAAGGACATCTCCAAAAAGATCTCCAGCGTCAAGCGGGACAAACAGCGAAAGGGGCTGTTTATCGGCGGCAAGCCGGTATATGGCTATCAGATGCACCCTGCGGAAAAGAACAAAATTGTGGTGGATGAGGGGGCCGCGCCGGTGGTACGACGTATTTTCCGGCTGGCGCTGGAGGGCCTGAGCTGCCGCCAGATCGCCGCGCAGCTCAACGCTGAGGGCATCCCATCGCCGGGATGCTACGCGGGCCTGTATCCCTCCGGTACCGGACAGTGGAGCGGTGAGCGCATCTCTGAGATGCTGCAAAACGAAACCTATATTGGAAATATGGTACAGGGGCGTCGACGGAAGGTCAGTTACAAGAGCAAAAAGTGCATTCGGCAGCTACCGGAGGACTGGGTGGTGGTGGAGGGAACCCATGAGCCGCTGGTGACGCCGGAGACCTTTGAACGGGTGGGGCGTCTGTTGGCCAGCCGGCGGCACACCCGCAGCCGAACCTATGAGTTTCCGCTGAAAGGGCTGCTTTTCTGTCACGAGTGCGGGCACCCGCTGGCGGTGCTCAACCGGAAAAACAGCCGGGGGGAGGATGTGCGGTATCTGGTTTGCCGCACCTACCAGCGGTTCACAAAGACAGGGGGCTGCACCTGCCACTCCATTCAGGAGCAGACCGTCACTCGTGCCGTGGTGGCCAAGCTGCGGGAGGCCTGCGGGGCCTGCCTGGAGCCTGCGGCCCTGCTGCCCGCCGCCCGGTCTGCCGTAGCAGAGGCTCATGGAGGGGAAAATCCCACGGCGGAAATCCGGGCCCTGCGGGCCAAAATAGGCCGCCTGACCACCGTCCTGGACCGGATGTATTTGGATCAGCTCAGTGGCCTGCTGGCCGAGGCGGATTTTGCACGGCTCTACCGGCAGGCCCGCGAGGAGCGCGGCGCACTGGAGCGGCGTGTGACAGAGCTGGAACGCCGGGAAAGCCCGGAGGCCGGGGACAAGGCCGGGGCCCTGGTTCAGCGTTTTCTGGATGAGGCTGGTGACAACCGGGAGCTTCTGGTAAGCCTCATTGAGCGGGTGGAGCTAACTGAACAGAGGGAGCTCGTCATCCACTTCCGCTTCTGCCCGCCGGAGGCGCTTTTTTAATGGACCTCTGGTTACAATAACCGCGGCGCGAGGTATCGCGCATTGAGAAAAAAGCACTCAAGAAGCTGGAGGCGGCCATGGGGGCTCAGGAATAAGCACTCCTGTGCCGCGGTACAAAGCGGCTTGGGCCCAGCAAAAAAGGGCTTTACTCCTAGCGGCTGAATGGGATATAATAAAATCGGGAAAAAAGAGAGGGGCGGCGCAATAAAACGCTGCTCCCGTACATTAAGAAGATGACAGGAGCGCGACACCATGTTAATCCTGCTTGAGACAATGGCAGAGGAGCGCCGCACCGCCACTGCGCCGGAGCTGCTGGAGCCGCTGATGGCCCGGCTGGCCGGGGGGGATCAGGAGGCGCTGGCAGAGCTGTACCACCGCACGCGGACGTCGGTGTACGGCCTGGCCCTATCCTACCTGAAAAACCAGCATGACGCTGAGGATGTGACCCAGGACGCTTTTGTGCGGGCCTGGGAAAACGCCCATCAGTACCGTCCCCAGGGCACACCGCTGGCCTGGCTGCTGACCATCGCCCGCAACCTCGCCCTGATGAAGCTGCGGGAGCGGGGCAGGACCCAGGACATGGCTCTGGAGGACTGGGAACGGCTGGCAGCGGAGAACCCGATGGTGACGGTGGAGGACCGGCAGGTGCTGGACGCCGCCCTCACCGCGCTGGCGGATGACGAACGGCAAATTGTGCTGCTCCACGCGGTGACCGGCTGGAAGCACAGGGAGATTGCAGGCCTGCTGGAGCTGCCCCTGTCCACGGTGCTGTCCAAGTACCGCCGCGCGCTCCTGAAACTAAAGACGAAGCTGGAAGGAGGGGATGCCCTGTGACCGATCAGGAACTGGAACAGCGTCTGCGCACCGCGCTGGAGCACGCCGCGCCCGACCATCTGGAGGCGCTCCTCTCCCGGTGCGAACCGCGGCGGGGAAACGTGATTCCCATGACTGTACCGGCGCGGAAGCCGCGGAAAAAGGCGGCCATGGCTTGGCTTGCGGCGGCCTGCCTGGCGCTGGTGGTAGTGGGCGGAGGCGCCGGTGTTCAGTATTACCAGGCCAATGCCGTGGCTTCGGTCATCTCTCTGGATGTCAATCCCAGCGTGGAGCTGGATGTAAACCGGCAGGAGAAGGTGGTCTCGGCCGTTCCGCTGAACGCGGACGCAAACGAAATTCTGGACGGCATGGACCTGAAGGGGGCCGACCTGAATGTGGCGGTCAACGCCATCATGGGCTCTCTGCTCAAGCACGGCTATGTGGATGAGCTGGCCAACTCCATCCTCATCTCGGTGGAGGACGACGATGCGGCCCGGGGCGCGGCCCTGGAGCAGAAGCTGACAGCAGAGATCGGGCAGGTGCTCGACTCCGCCAAAGTCAACGGAGCGATCCTCTCCCAGACCCTCAGTGGGGACAGCGCCCTTCAGCAAAAGGCGGACGAGTATGGCATCTCGCTGGGCAAGGCCACGCTGATCCAGTCCCTGGTGGACAGCAGCAACCATCTCACGTTTGAGTCCCTGGTGGGGCTGTCCATCAATGAGCTGAATCTGCTGGCCAATTCCACCGCAGTCCAGACCCCGGACAGCGCGGGGGGACAGACCAGCACGACCGCCTCCAACCCGGCGCTGAACTCGGTAGGTACGGCCAGCCAGAGCGCCTATATCGGTGTGGAGGCCGCCAAGGAGGCTGCCCTGACCCATGCGGGTGTGACCAGCAGGGGCGTGGTGTTCCTGGAGGCTGACTACGACTATGAGGACGGCCGTATGGTATACGAGGTGGAGTTTTTTGCCGGAAACACGGAGTATGAGTACGATGTAGATGCCGCCACCGGCGCCATTGTCAAGCACGGGCGGGAGCAAAAGGGCGGCAGCCTGACCAGCGGCGGAAGCACCGCTCAGACCGACATCGGCGAGGCGGCGGCCAAAGCCGCGGCCTTCGCCCATGCGGGCGTGGCCGAAAGGGACGTGCGCGGGCTGACGGTCAAGCGGGACTTTGACGATGGCCGCCTGACCTACGAGCTGGAATTCTGGGCAGGTACTACAGAGTACGAGTACGAGATTGCCGCCGCGGACGGCAGCGTGCTCAAGAGCAAGCGGGAGGAGCACCCCAATGCCCTGCCCGCGGACCAGGCCATCGGGCGGGATGCCGCCCGGGACGCGGCGTTGGCCAACGCGGGGGTGGCGCTGACCGACACCTACGAGCTGGAGGTGGAGGAGGAGCTGGACGAGCGCACGCCCTGCTATAAGGTGGAGTTTAAGGCCGGCGGCATGGAGTACGAGTACAAGATCGACGCCAGAACCGGCGGCGTGCTCACCTATGAGATGGATCGGGACTGACGCGGCAAAGCGCCAGATCGGAAGAGCGTCGTGTAGGGAAAG
>NZ_JH417760.1 GCF_000239295.1 Flavonifractor plautii ATCC 29863 | reverse complement strand
TGAGTATCTGATTCGGATGCTCTACGGAAAGTAAAAACTTTCCCTTTCCTTTTGTCCCACACTCTGCTATGATTATCCAAGGAGGAACTTTATCATGGGTAAAAAAGTTTATGTGGACCTGACCCATCCCTTCAGCGCGGAGATTCCCCGCTGGCCCTACTTTGACAAGCCCGAGATCACCAACGCCCACACCATGGCCAAGGGCGGCGTGCTCACCTCCAAGATCACCTGCACCATGCACACCGGCACCCACTGCGACGCCCCCCGTCACGTCATGGAGTACGAGTTTGACGGCCGCCGCGCCCGCTACACCCACGAGATGCCCATTGATGCCTACACCGGCGAGGCTGTGGTGCTGAAGCTGGACGTGGAGCCCTGGACCCTGATCACCGACAAGCACCTGGACGAGGCCTGCAAGAAGTGCGGCATCGACCCCGCCTCCCTGAAGGGCAAGGTTCTGTGCCTGAACACCGGCATGCACCGCCTGTTCGATGACTCCAAGGCCTACTATCACTACTCCATCGGCACCGGCATCGACGCCGGCAAGTGGTTTGTCAAGCACGGCGTCAAGTGCGTCGCCATGGACAGCCAGGCCCTGGATCACCCCCTGCACACCGCCATGGGCAACAACGGCATGACCCGCATGAACCTGCTGGGCGCCACCGGCAAGCCCATCACCGAGGAGTACAAGGAGCTGTTCGGCGAGGAGGCCTATGCCGAGTTCGACAAGTTCGAGTACATCCGCATCCACGGCCAGGCCGCCTACGACGAGAAGTTCGGCGAGCTGGAGGATCTGGGCGTATGGGGCACCTGGGAGCCCTGCCACAAGGAGATGCTGGGCCACGGCATCGTGGGCGTTGAGAACCTGGGCGGCGATCTGGACAAGATCAAGCCGGGCAAGGTCTTCAACTTCTTCTGCTTCCCCCTGCGCTGGTACATGGGCGACGGCGCCATGTCCCGCTGCGTGGCCTTCATCGACGAGGACGACGTGGACGCCAGCGTGCCCGACCGCACCTACAAATACGGCGGCACCGGCTACGCCGATGAGTCCGGCCACGGCGACAGCGGTCTGGAGTACATGCGCAAGCTGTTCAACCGCAACAAGTAATGCAACCGGATTGAGTTCCACCCATACCGTAAAGCGGCGTGCGCTATGCCCGCCGCTTTACGTGATGTCCACACCAAATGGAGAAAGGACCTGAATTCCATGAGTGAGCTGAAGAACAAGACGATCATCACTGTGGCCA
>NZ_JH417759.1:2718-6199 GCF_000239295.1 Flavonifractor plautii ATCC 29863 | reverse complement strand
ATGCAGTAAAAGAGGTGGATTACCTATCGCTATACCACCCCCGGCGTCCCGCAGAGCGTAGGCCCTGGTGAGAGCATCAAGTACCTGGCCGAGGAAAAGGCCAGCGACCCCAAAGTGGTGGGTATCATCTCCAACGGCTACCCTCACCGCAGCCTGGGGGAGCTAAACCTGGACAACAAATATCAGGCATATTACGCCACCAAAATGGCCCTTTGGTGCTACCTGCTTCCCAACTGGAATATCGCCAATCTGAAGGTAGCCCCCGGCCTGACCGGCTCTGAACTGGACATTGGCAATCGCATCCTAGCCGCTGCCAAGGACATTTATAAGCGGGGTACGACCTACAACTATATGCTCTCTCCCCGGATGACCGTCACAGCGGACAAGTCTACGGCCTACCCCGTGACCATCGACGGCCAGGCATACTTGCAACAGGTATTTACTGTCTGGAGCGAGACCTGGGTGTACGACTATGATGTGACCGTATCGTTCTCTGTTCCCGGCAGTGTTCCGGATGGCACAAAGATCGTGGATGCCAACAACAACGAGATCACCGCCGTTACCACCCAGCCCACCTCGGATGGCTACGCGGGCACATTCAAGGTGCTCTATCCCGCCAGCAGTGTGGAGGGACAGTCCGGTAATGTGCAGCTCTCCCTTTCCGCACCGGTAGCCCAGTATGCTGCCATGTACGCTGTGTGCCAGGAGAAGGACAAGTACGGCGAACTGCAAAACTACATCTGCGACCTGGACAATAATGTGCGGCTGGATGTGGCCGCCATCAGCAGTTATGCGAACGGCGGGGAACCCGGCCCGGACGAGACGGCCCTAAAGATTGTAAAGCTGGAGGAAGGGACCGAGCTACCTCTGGAAGGGGCTGTATTCTCAATCTATGACCCGGAGGGACGCAAGGTAGGCTCCTTCTCCACCGGCCCGGACGGAACCGTGGTAATCCCCCTGACCCTTGAGGGCCACTATACCGTAACCGAGGAGATTCCGCCCCGGTATCACTTGCTCCCGGAGGAGCGCACCCAGCACGCGGATGTGGAGTATGACAAGACCGCCACTCTGACGTTCTGGAATGCCCCCTATGGTTCCCTGCGGGTGGAGAAGCGGAGTGACACCGGTGACGCTCTCTCCGGCGTCACCATCCAGATTAAGCACATCGGGACTGGCGAGACCCGGACAGGCCAGACCAATAATGGCGTAATCGTCTTCGATGAGTTGGCCCCCGGCGGCTGGGAGGTCCGGGAACTGGCTGGCATTGAGGGTTGGATCGCGGACACGGACACGGTACAGACCGTGGCAGTCGTGACCGGGGAGGAATCCACCGTCACAATTATCAACCAAGAATTGCCCGGCCTGCGGATTACCAAATATGAGCGAGGCAGCATGGAGCTCATGCCCAATGTCTCCTTCGAGATTTTCCGGGACGCCGAAAGCCTGGGCATCTTTCAGACGGACGAGTTTGGCCAGATCCTCCTCACCAACTGTCAGCCCGGCACCTACCGGGTGGAGGAACGGAATACGGGCGGAGACAGCCATGTGCTGGATACCACTCCCCAGGAGGTGGAGTTGGAGGCCGGAGATGGCATCAAAGACCTGGTGTTCTTCAATGACCGCCTGCCCGGCATCCATCTTATCAAGGTAGACAGTTCCGACCTCTCCCAGCCTATCGCCAACGCCCGATTCCGTTTTGAGGCAGTGGATGGCAGCTTCGGGCCGGAGGAGTACACCACATCCGAGGACGGGACCATCGACCTCTCCAAGCTCCCCGTGGGCACTTATGTAGTAACGGAACTGGAGTGCCCCGGCTATGTGGTAGACGATGCCCAGCGGATCATCCACCTGGACGGCGGTGACCAGGCCCAATTTGTGTTCACCAATTCCAAGCTGCCCTCTCTGCATCTATACAAAGAGAGTGCGGATGGGACACCCCTGGGCGGCGTCACCTACCGGCTGTCCAAGATCGAGGACGGCTCTCGATATTTGGATCGCATCACCTCCAGCACAGGAGAGATCACCTGGGATGGTCTGGAACCTGGAGTGTATTCCCTGCAAGAGGTTACCACAGTATCGGACCATATCCTGGACCCCACAGAGTATCATGTGCAGCTGTTCCCCGGTAAAGATGCCACGATTTGTCTGCAAAATGACAAGCGGCCCAACCTGACCATCTGGAAGCACGACGCCGATACCGGCGCGCCGGTCCCCGGCACCGTGTTCTTGGTGAAGGGCGCGGACGGACATTCTGTGGCCGAAGTAACCACTGGGCCGGATGGTTCTGCCACTGTCTCCAACCTCATGCCCGAGGTGTACGAGGTGATTGAAAAGTCCGTCCCGTCTCCCTACCTCCCGGATGCAGACCCCCAGTTAGTCACCCTCTATCCCAATCGGGACCGGGATGTGTATTTTGAAAACCACAAGCGGCCCACCGTCACCATCCAGAAAGAAAGCTCCGTCACCCATGACCCCATCCAGTACGCCGAGTTTCACATCACATGGTCCAGCAATAAGACGGAAACTGGGGAGCAGCGGGACCTGGGGACCTTCCAGACAGACGAGGCGGGTCAGATCATCCTGGAGGGCATCGAGGACGGCTGGCTGACCATCAAAGAGACCAAGCCAGCCCCCGGCTACCAGCTCCCGGATGACCCTGTTACAGAGGTCTACATCAAGGGCGGCGAAAACAAGACTGTAACCATTCCCAACACGCCCCTGTCTGCATTGGTGGTTTACAAGCAGGATAGCGTGACTGGAGCTGGGATCTCCGGCTGCCGCTTCCAGCTGAAATACCTGGGTGGCGAGGTCAGCGGCAGCGGCGGCACTGTGATCGGTACGTACACGACTTCGGCCAACGGCTCCTTCACCGTCACCGGGCTCAAAAAGGGCTACTACATCTGCGAGGAGCTGGAGAGCGACAGCGGCCACGTGATTGACGCCGCGCCCCAGTCCTTCTATATCAGCGGCGAGGATCAAGACATCGTAACCCTCTACTTTTCCAACGCCCCCAAGGGGGCCATTTTGGTGAAGAAGGTGTCCAGCGCAGACAACAGCCCCTTGAGTGATGTAGAGTTCCTAGTGACAAAATCGGACGGCTCCGTGGTGGGTGATGACAACGGCAAGTTCGTGACAGACAGCACCGGCACTTTCCTGGTGAAAGGAGTAGAACCCGGGACCACGCTGATCATCAAGGAAACCCGTGCCAAGCCAGGCTATCTGCTGGACGATACGCCCCAAACCGTCCAGGTCAAGGAAGGGCAAACCGTCACGGTAGAGTTCCGCAACCAGCCTATGGGAAACCTCATCATCCATAAGCTGTCCAGCAAGGACAAGACCCCGCTGGAGGGGGTGCAGTTCAAGATCACTTGTGCGGATGGCACCTATCTCCCAGACGAGGGCGGTAAGCTGTCCTCCAATGGCCTGTACTGGACCAATGCGGAGGGCCAGATCATCCTCTCCGGCATCACCGGCACAGTGG
>NZ_JH417759.1:0-2708 GCF_000239295.1 Flavonifractor plautii ATCC 29863 | reverse complement strand
AGATCATCCTCTCCGGCATCACCGGCACAGTGGTAGCGACTGAAGTGGAAAGCATCCCTGGGTACACCATCGACCACAACACCCAGAGCCAGACGGTGGTGGTCAACCCGGACGATACACAGGAACTCTGGTTCTACAATTCGCCGGTAGGCGGTGTGGAGTTTACCAAAGTCAATGAGGCAGATAAAACGGAAACCATCTCCGGCGTCACCTTTGAAATCCGCCGCGTCAGCGACGACGCTCTGGTGGACACCGTGACCACCGGGAAGGATGGAAAAGTGTTCTTGCCCTTGGAGGCTGACAACTACTATGCCGTGGAAACCGATTGCCCGGATACCTTCAAATTGGACCCCACACCCATCTATTTTACCGTCAAGGACGGAGAGACCACCCGCAAAACGGTGACCAACAAGGCATTCTCCGGCATCCTGCTGCACAAGATCGACGCAGACACCCGAAAGGGCATTTACGGCGTGACCTTCCTCCTCTACGACGGCAATATGAATCCTGTGGATCAGTTCACCACCGACCAGAACGGATACGCCTACATTGACACCCTGGATCTGTCTGGCAAGGTGTATCTGCGGGAGCTGGAGAACGAGGGCTACATCGTAGACGAACAGCTGAAAACCGTCTATATAAAGCCTGGCGAGACCACGGAAATCACCTGGGAAAACCGGGCCATCACAGGCCAGATCCAGATTGTCAAGAAGTCCGCCGACTACAACCCCACCAACGGCCTGCCTGCCGGAACGCTGCTGGAGGGGGCCGTATTTGAGATTTATGATAAGGCGGGTAATCTAGTGGACACCATCCGCTCCGACAGCCGAGGGCTGGCCGTGTCCAAGCCCCTGCCCCTCTCCCGCTATACCATCCGGGAGGTCAAGGCTCCGGCCAATTACGGCGTAAATGAAACGGAACTCACCGCCTATCTGGAACATGAGGGACAGATCGTCAAATTTGAGGTGACCAACAAGAGCCTGACCACCGGCGTGTCCATTACCAAAACCGGCCCCAAGGAGATCATGGCGGGCCAGCCGGTGCGCTACACATTCTCTGGGATTGCCAACACATCCAATGTCCGGCTGGATAGTTTTTATTGGCGCGATACCCTTCCCGCAGAGGTGCGGTTGGATACGGTGGTCACCGGAACCTATAACTTCCCCGGCACCTATAAGATCACCTACCGTGTGAACGGTGGCGAGTATCGGACCCTGGCAGACAACCTGTCCACCAGCAAGAACTACACCCTGGCTGCCTCGGCCACCGCACTGGGCCTTGCCAGCAATGAACGGGTCACAGAGGTCATGTTCGTCTTTGGACAGGCCCCTGCTGGCTTTGCCCAGGTAGAAAAGCCGTACCTCCACTGCACCGCCGTGGCCAACCTGGCCTCCACCTCGTTTGTCAATGTGGCCGACGTGGGCGGCGTCTACAACGGCCAGTGGGTGCAGGCTGTCAGCCGCTGGGTGACCACGGTGTACGGCAAACCTGCCATTCCCACCCTGCCCCGGACGGGGTATTAAGCCCTTGGGGGACTCACAGAAGCTGTGAGTCCCCCTCTTTCTTACAACCAATTATTCTAACAGAAAAAGGAGAAATGAACGATGTTGAAGATCACTGCTACCGGAAATCTGACCAATGATGTGGAGCTGAAGATGAACGAAACCACGGGCAAGCCCTATGCCATCCTGCGCATCGCCTCGGACCGCCGCTATCGGGATCAGGAGGGCAACCGGCTTACCGACTTCATCTCCATCAAGGTGCGCGGCCCCCTGGCCGAGTTCTGTGCCGCCTATGCCTGGAAGGGCTGCAAGCTGGCCGCCTCCGGCGACTTCGAGACCATCACTTTTTCTGACGATCCCACCCGCCAGCCCGGCTTCCTGATCAAGGCTACGGAGGTGGAGCTTCTCTCCCCTCGGCGGGCAGAGGAGGCGACCGCTGCCGAGCAGAACCAGGCAGAGTGTGAGGCCGCCTGATGAAGAACACTGGGATCATTTACAGCAGCACAGAGCACACCCCTGTTGTGCTGCTTGAGATGGCCGAGCTGCTCCCGCCTTTGAGCGAGGAGCAGCTCGGCGCGCTGGAGACGGACCTCCTGAAAAATGGGTGCTATACCTCCATCATCGTCAATGAGGATCTGGTCGTCATCGACGGGCATAACCGAAAATCCCTGTGCGACAAGCACGGCCTGCCTTATCAGATGCTGGTGTTCGCCTTTGACGATCTGCTGGAGGCCAAGCAGTGGGCGCTGGATACCCAGAAGGGCCGCCGCAACCTGGACAAGTGGGAACTGGGCAAGATCGCCCTGAAGCTCAAGCCGGAGATCGAAGCCAGGGCCAAGGCAAACCAGGGTACGCGAACTGACCTTTCGGCAACATTGCCGGAAAGTTCCGTTCCTGTTGATACCCGCAAAGAACTGGCAGACTCCGTTGGTCTGGGTGAGCGGACCATGGGCAAAGTGATGCAGATCGACGAGCACGCCCCCGCAGCGGTCAAGGAGGCGCTGGACAAGAAGGAACTGTCCATCAACCAAGGCTACCAGATCACCAAGCAGGTGGAGGATCTGCCGGAGGAGCAGCGGGAGCAGGCCGCCCAGGAGGCGTTGGACATCCTGAAAGCCAAAAAGGAGATCCAGGAAAAGGACGCGGAGATCGACCGTGAGGGGAAGATCGCTGGAGTCTTCTGCAAGGCGTATGAAAAGGCGGTCC
>NZ_JH417758.1:13548-13992 GCF_000239295.1 Flavonifractor plautii ATCC 29863 | reverse complement strand
TTTCAATTTGCGAAAATTATTGTACCTTATCATACCATCTTATCCACTTAGCAAATGGGACGAATAAGCGTGTGCCCTTTTTGGCAGTACGAATAAAGTTGGCGCGCTATGTCATCCTTCTCCAGCTCAAATTGAAAATGCCCTTTTTGAACTTCCTGGGCAACAAAAAAGCGCCGGTCTGATGGTTGTGAAACCAACAAACCGACGCACTACTTTTTGTATATATTTTTTCCTCCATTTAACGGCCTTTAGGACTGAAAAAGGGCGCAGGGGAGGGGTAACCGGTATTTTATGGAGCGATCCGGGGTTCAATGTCCTTCTGCTTCTCTACAAACCTCGAAAATATCTTTTTTTGAGAACGCAAATTTCAATGGAATAAAAAAGCCACACCCCCTGATACTCTAAGCATTCCGCTTAAAATATCCAGATTGGTGTGGCTTTATG
>NZ_JH417758.1:0-13538 GCF_000239295.1 Flavonifractor plautii ATCC 29863 | reverse complement strand
CGCTTAAAATATCCAGATTGGTGTGGCTTTATGGTTGCGGGGGATGGATTTGAACCACCGACCTCCGGGTTATGAGCCCGACGAGCTACCAAGCTGCTCTACCCCGCGATATGGTGCCGGAGACCGGGGTCGAACCGGCACGGGATTCCTCCCACGGGATTTTAAGTCCCGGGCGTCTGCCAATTCCGCCACTCCGGCGTGGAGGGCTCCAGTCTCTTGCTTTTGAGTGCTTAATTAGAATACCACAGCCAAAGCCTCTTGTCAACCCCTATTTTTAAAAAGCCGCCCGACAGGAATCGTATACATCTTTCCCTCCCTCCGGCATATACTGATATGTACACGACTTACGAAGGAGGTATCCCCATGCAACACACGCAGCAGGACGAAACCATTCTGCGCACCGAGCCAAAAGAAGACATAGATGACCTGATTTTCCGCGCCGATCCCGGCTGGATGGTCAGTGAGCGATAAAACCGCCCGCCCTCGGGCGGTTTTTTCCTGCCACTCTCTTTACAATTTCCACTCTTTTGGATATAATATGAGGGCTATTTTATGGAAATGAGTGTGGTTTTACATGCTTCAGTTTGATGAATACAAGGTAAAGCTCAACAATCTGCGCCCGGAGCTGGACGAGCTGGACCAGGCCTTGGGCCTGGAGACGGCCATCCGGGAGGTGGAGATGCTGGAGTCGGAGAGCGCTTCCGACGGCTTTTGGGACAACCTGGAGAAGGCCCAAAAGGTGCAGCAGCGGGTCAAGCAGCTACGGGACAAGATTGAGGGCCAGCAAAAGCGCAAGACCCAGTGGGACGACCTGATGACCCTGTGCGAGTTGGGCAACGAGGCCGAGGACGAGACTCTGGTTCCCGAAGTGGAGGAGGGCTTCGCCAAGCTGGAGGCCGAGATAGAGGAGGCCAAGCTGTCCACTCTGCTCACCGGCGAGTATGACGGCTCCAATGCCATCCTCACCTTTCACGCCGGCGCGGGCGGCACCGAGGCCCAGGACTGGGCGCAGATGCTCTTCCGCATGTACACCCGCTGGGCGGAGCGCCACGGCTACGTGTGCAAGACGCTGGACTACCTGGACGGCGACGAGGCCGGCCTCAAGAGCGCCACCATTTCCATCGAGGGTGAGAATGCCTACGGCCACCTCAAGAGTGAGCACGGCGTGCACCGGCTGGTCCGGGTCTCCCCCTTTGACGCCAACGCCCGGCGTCAGACCTCCTTCGCCGCGCTGGAGGTCATGCCGGAGATTCCCGACGATGTAGAGGTGGACATCCGCCCGGAGGATGTCGAGATGCAGGTGTTCCGCTCCTCCGGTGCCGGCGGCCAGCACATCAACAAGACCTCTTCCGCTGTCCGCCTGATCCACAAGCCCACCGGCATTGTGGTTTCCTGTCAGACCGAGCGCAGCCAGTTTCAGAACCGGGACACCTGTATGCGGATGCTGCGCTCCAAGCTGGTGGAACTCCAGATGCAGGCCCACGCGGAGAAGATCTCCGACATCAAGGGTGTACAGCTCAAGATCGAGTGGGGCAGCCAGATCCGTTCTTATGTGTTTATGCCCTACCAGTTGGTAAAGGACAACCGTACCGGCTATGAGACCAGCAACATCAACGCCGTGATGGACGGTGAGCTGGACGGCTTCATCAACGCCTATCTGAAGGCGGAGGCCACCGGCAACTGGGCTGAAAAATAAATTATTTCCTACACGAATCTTTTGAGCAGCGGGCTCATAAGATTCGTGTGCTTTTTGCACACTTTTTTTCTCCGCCACCTTGTATTTTTGTTTCCAGTTTGTTACCATTAGGATGCCCCAAAAAACGCCTTTCATAGGGAAAGGCAATGAGGAAAGGTGGAATGTTTTCTATGAGAAAACCCGCAAGCAAATTCCTGTCCCTGTTCCTCGTGCTGGCTATGGTGTGCTCCCTGTTCGGGGCCGCCTTTGCCGCAGAGGAAGAAACCGCAACCCCCTATGTCATTCCCGATGTCGATGGTAAGGTTGTTATTCTCCATACCAACGACACCCACGGCGCGGATCTGGACGAGGAGGGCGCTTCCTTCGGCATGGCCGGTGTGGCCCAGCTGAAGAAGGACTTCGAGGCCGCCGGCGCCGATGTGCTGCTGGTCTCTGCCGGCGACTCCATCATGGGCAAGCCCCTGGTGAGCGCCGACCAGGGCAAGAGCGCCATCGAGTTCATGAACGCCGCCGGTTATGATGCCATGACCGTGGGCAACCATGAGCTGGACTTCGGCATCGACAACCTCAAGGCCCTGGCCAAGGATGCCGACTTCCCCATCCTGTGCGCCGACATGACCACTGAGGCCGACGGCAAGACTGTCTTCGATTCCAACAAGATCTTTGAGATCGGCGGCGTGAAGGTGGGCGTGTTCGGCCTGGCCACCCCCGAGACCCTGACCAAGGCCGACGCCTCCAAGATGCCCGGCATCACCTTCCCCCAGACCGACAAGCTGTACGCCGTCGCCCAGGCTCAGGTCGATGAGCTGAACAAGGCCGGCGCCGATCTGATTGTCTGCCTGGGCCACCTGGGCATCGATGACGAGAGCATCGGCAACCGCTCCATCGACGTGTGTGAGCACGTGAACGGCATTGACCTGTTCATCGACGGCCACAGCCACTCCACCACTGCCGATATCATTGCCAAGGTGGGCGACACCAACGTGGTCAACGGCGCCAAGATCGTCTCCACCGGCACCGCTCTGGCCAACGTGGGCGTGGTGATCTACGATCAGGAGACCGGCACCCTGACCGACGAGCTGGTTCCCGCCGCCTCCTACACCAAGACCGACGCCGATGTGGCCAAGCTGGTGGACGACCGCAACACCGCCGTTGATAAGGTCTACGGCGAGAAGATCGCCACCACCGAGGTGGATCTGAACGGCTCCCGCTCCGGCGGTGCGGCCACCGATCCTGTTACCAAGGCCGAGATGACCTTCCCCGAGGGCGAGGGCGTCCGCACCACTGAGACCAACCTGGGCGACTTTGCCGCCGACGCCATCCTGTGGCAGGCCCGCCAGACTCTGGGCGAGGAGAACGTGGACGCCGCGCTGACCAACGGCGGCGGCATCCGCGAGGCTCTGGCCAAGGGCGACATTTCCAAGAAGAGCCTGCTGGCCGTCTTCCCCTTCGGCAACACCGTGGCCACCATCGACGTGACCGGCGCCCAGCTTCTGGAGGCCCTGGAGGCCGCTACCTGCACCACCCCCGAGGCCATCGGCGCCTTCCCCCAGGTGTCCGGCATTGAGTTCACCCTCAACACCGGCGTTCCCTATGTGAACGGCACTCAATACGCCAACTCTACCTACTACGCTCCTGCCAATCCCGGCAGCCGCGTCACCATCTCCACGGTGAACGGCAAGGCCTTTGATCCCGCCGCCACCTACACCATCGCCACCAACGACTTCACCGCCAAGGGCGGCGACACCTACGGCGTGTTCAAGATCGCCGGCGGCTGGAAGGATGTTGGCGTGTCCCTGGAGGACGCCCTGATCAACTACACCACTGAGGAGCTGGACGGCACCATCACCGCCGGGCAGTACGGCGAGCCCGCCGGCCGCATCACCATTGTGGACGAGCCCGCCAACTATCCCGCCGATCTGGAGACCGGCTCCTGGTACTACAACGCCGCCGTGTATGCTTTGGACAATGGCATCATGAACGGCACCAACAAGGGCTTTGAGCCCACCGGCACCGTCACCCGCGCCACCGTGTACCAGACCCTCTATAACATGGAGGGTAAGCCCGCGGTTGAAAAGACCACTGTGACCGGCACCGAGGGCAAGTGGTACGCCAACGCCATTAACTGGGCCGCCTCCGCCGGCCTGTTTGAGGGCACTGAGTACGGCACCGACACCGTAATCACCCGTTCCGGTATCGCCACTATTATCGCCGATTACGCCTCCTACAAGGGTATTACCGTGGACACCTCCGGCATGGCTATGAAGGAGGCTCCCGACTACGACTCCATCCCCGCCGCCGATCTGGAGGGCATGACCTTCTGCTATTATGGCAAGGTGATGACCGGTGACCAGAAGGGCAATCTGAACCCCAACGGCCAGCTCACCCGCGCTGAGTTTGCCCAGGTGCTCAAGAACTTCAGCGTCCTCAAGCCCACCTATGTGGAGACCGTGGTTTCCATCCCTGTAGCCGCCCAGGACGGGATCCCTGCCCATGAGATTCCCGCCACCCTGACCCTGCCCGTCTCCGCCTCCAAGGACGCGAAGGTCCCCGGCGTGGTGATGCTCCACGGCACCGGCTCCAACCGGGACGAAGCCGGCATGGGTTACGCCCTGGCCGCCCCCCGTATGGCCGCCGACGGCATCGCCACCCTGCGCATCGACTTCATGGGAAACGGCGACTCCACCGCCAGCTACCGGGATTACAACTACACCTCCGCCGTCATTGACGCCAAGGCCGCCGCGGACTACCTGGCCGGCCTGGAGACTGTGGACGGCGGGAACCTGGGCGTCATGGGCTGGAGCCAGGGCGGAACCGACGCCCTGCTGGCCGCAGAGGCCCACCCCGGCACCTTCCAGGCTGTTGTCACCTGGTCCGGCGCCCTGGAGCTGAACGGCGCCTCCCTGTTTGCGGGTACCAGCTTTGAGGATGCCTATGCCCAGGCCAAAAAAGAGGGCTTTTATACGATGACCTTTGACTGGCGGGAGCCCTTGGAGCTGGGTGAGCGCTGGTTCCAGGAGGTGGCCGAAACCAACATTCTGAAGGTAACTGCTGACATCAAGGCCCCCATTCTGGCCATCAACGGCAAGGACGATACTACCGTCACCCCCGATAACGCCGAGAAGATTGTGAAGGCCGCCGCTAACGCCGACAGCCAGTTGCTGCTGGTGGATAACTGCGACCACACCTACAACGTGTTCTCTGGCGATTTCACTGCCCTCTATCAGACGGTGGACGCCACCGCCGCTTTCTTCCAGGCGCAGTTGATCCCCGCTGCCGCCCAGGCCGCGGCCTGATTGATCTCCCCCTACACACCAGGCACCCCCGGAGTCCAACGGCTCCGGGGGTGCCTTCGTATTTCTTGCTTTTCCGTATGCCGGAAGCAGCAGCTCTTTTTAGCCCCGTCGACAGGCCACAGCCCTGCAAAAAGGCCCGGAACCAAATCGGTTCCGGGCCTTTTTTCTCTCTGGCTCAGTACATGCCGCCCATATCGGGGGCAGCCGGAGCAGCCGGAGCGGGGGGCTGGGGCTTGTCGGCCACCAGGGACTCGGTGGTCAGCAGGGTGGCGGCGATGGAGGCCGCATTCTCCAGAGCGGAGCGGGTCACCTTGGTGGGATCGACGATACCAGCGGAGATCATGTCCACATAGGTCTCATTATAGGCATCGAAGCCGTAGCCCACCTTGTCGGCCTTCTTCACATTCTCCAGCACCACGGAGCCGTCGATGCCGGCGTTGGTGGCAATCTGGCGCATGGGCTCGGTCAGGGCCTTGGCAATGATGGACACACCGGTCTTCTCGTCGCCCTCGGTCTCGGCCAGCAGCTTCTCCACGGAGGCGATGGCGTTGACATAGGCGGTGCCGCCGCCGGCCACGATGCCCTCTTCCACAGCGGCGCGGGTAGCGTTCAGGGCGTCCTCGATGCGGAGCTTCTTCTCCTTCATCTCTACCTCGGTGGCGGCGCCCACACGGATGATCGCCACGCCGCCGGCCATCTTGGCCAGGCGCTCCTGGAGCTTCTCGCGGTCGTAGTCGGAGGTGGTGGTCTCGATCTGGCTCTTGATCTGGTTGACACGGGCCTTGATGGCGTCGGCCGAGCCGGCGCCGTCCACGATGATGGTGTTCTCCTTGGAGACCTTCACCTGGCGGGCGCGGCCCAGCATGTCCATGGTGGCCTCCTTGAGCTCATAGCCCATGTCGGAGGTGATGACGGTGCCGCCGGTCAGCACGGCGATATCCTCCAGCATCTCCTTGCGGCGGTCGCCAAAGCCGGGGGCCTTGACGCACACCACATTCAGGGTGCCGCGCAGCTTGTTGACAATCAGGGTGGACAGGGCCTCGCCCTCCACGTCCTCAGCGATGACCAGCAGCTTCTTGCCGGACTGCACCACCTGCTCCAGGATGGGCAGCAGCTCCTGAATGTTGGAGATCTTCTTGTCGGTAATGAGAATCAGGGCGTCGTCCAGAACGGCCTCCATCTTCTCAGTGTCGGTGACCATATAGGGGGTGATATAGCCCCGGTCAAACTGCATGCCCTCAACCACCTCGGAATAGGTCTCGGCGGTCTTGGACTCCTCCACGGTGATGACGCCGTCGTGGGAGACCTTCTCCATGGCCTCGGCGATCAGCTTGCCCACGGTCTCGTCGCTGGAGGACACGGTGCCCACGCGGGCAATGTCGGCGGAGCCGTTGACCTTCTTGGAGTTGGCCTTAATGGCCTCCACCGCGGCGGTGGTGGCCTTGGCGATGCCCTTCTTCATGACCATGGGGTTGGCGCCGGCGGCCAGGTTCTTCAGACCCTCGCGGATGATGGCCTGGGCCAGCAGGGTTGCGGTGGTGGTGCCGTCGCCGGCCACATCGTTGGTCTTGGTGGAGACCTCCTTCACCAGTTGAGCGCCCATGTTCTCAAACGGGTCGTCCAGCTCAATCTCCTTGGCGATGGTCACGCCGTCGTTGGTGATCAGGGGGGCACCGAACTTCTTGTCCAGCACCACATTGCGGCCCTTGGGACCCATGGTGATCTTCACGGTATCGGCGAGCTGGTTGACGCCGCGCTCCAGCGCGTGACGGGCTTCCTCGCCGTAGCAGATAATTTTAGCCATAACGTATTACCTCCAAATTGAGTCGGGTGGAGCTCACCCGGAAGATTTCTTGTTCCAGAGAGCGGGCGCACACTGTGCGCCCCTACACGGAAAATTACTCCACAATGGCGAGGATGTCGCCCTGACGGACGATAGTGTACTCCTCGCCGTCCGCCCCGCGAAACAGAATTTCGCGGGGACCCCCGGGGATTTCATCTGCGACCGCCGGAAATGAATTCCGTCGGCCTCCGGCGCTTATCGCGCCGCCCCGCCCCAGGCGGGGCCCCAGGTGGACGGCTTATCTCGCCGTTCCGCTGGGTTATTCTACGATCGCCAGAATGTCGCCCTGACGGACGATAGTGTACTCCTCGCCGTCCACCTTGACCTCGGTGCCGGAGTACTTGCTGGTGATGACCTTGTCGCCCTTCTTGACGGTCATGGTGATCTCCTTGCCGTCCACCACGCCGCCGGGGCCGACCTCGATGACCTCGGCCACCTCGGGCTTCTCTTTGGCGGCGCCGGTCAGGATGATGCCGCTCTTGGTCTTCTCCTCCGCTTCGACCAGCTTGATAACCACACGGTCTGCAAGGGGCTTGAGTTTCATAAGGGGTTCCTCCTTCATGTATCATTCATTTTTCTTGTAAACCAATTCAGCAGATTAGCACTCATTTTACCGGAGTGCTAACCTGCTTATAATAATAACCTCACTTGATGGATTCCGCAAGTCTTAATTTTTAAATAATCTGTTAAATTTCCATTCCGCGCGGTTCCTATTTCAATTTAACATTCAAAACCTGTTCAGATCTTCTTTTTTCTCCCGCTCTCTTCTGTTTTCTAATTTCGCACCCGTTTCTCCGGAATCCAATGGGTTCCTTCTGGAAAGAAAAAGTTTACTTTTTTAGCAGACACACGGACAGAGAGCTCAGAATCCACCATCTCCTCACCGTCCAAATTGATCCGGTCGGCCCGCTCACAGGCGACGTGCATCTCCCGGCCGCGGCGCAGAAGGATCCGCGGGATATCCCCGGCGCCCCCCTTGGCGTACTTGCCGATCAGCGTCAGAATGGTCAGCCTGGAGACAGCCGGCACCACTACAAAGTCCAGCAGGCCGTCGTCGGGCACGGCGTCGGGGCAGGGGTTAAAGCCCCCGCCATAGTAGCGGCCGTTGCAGGCGCAAATGAGGGTAAACGCCTCCCCCGGCAGGCGCTCCCCGTCGATGGTCACCCGGTAAGGCCGGTGAATCCCCTGGACAATGGTGCGCACGGCGGAGAGCTGGTAGGCCAGCGGCCCGCTCACCAGGGGCAGCTTCTTGAAGTCTGCCGCACCAAAACCGATGCGGGCGTCGAACCCCACCGAGCAGACATTGAGGGCCAGCCGCCCGTTGCACTCAATGAGATCCACCGGCGCCTGGGGCGCGTCCAGCAGAGCCCGGAGATCGTAAAAGCGGCAGGCATCCGGGCCGAACATCCGCAGAAAATCGTTGCCCGAACCCATGGGGTAGTGGGTCACAGCGGCGTTGCCGAAGCCTGCGGCTCCGGCAACAGCCTCGTTAAGGGTGCCGTCGCCGCCGCAGGCATAGATGCGCACCGGCTCCCCCCTCTCCGCCGCCGCCCGGGCCAGCTCGGCCCCGTGGCCGGGGTATTGGGTGACCGCCGCCTCCCATGGCTCGTCTCGCCCGGCCAAGGCAGTGCGGAGCTTCTCCCGCATCTCCTGGGTGCGGTCGTATTTTCCCGCATGGGGGTTGATTAAGAACAGGTGCCTCACAGGGCCCATCCTCCTTATCCGTTGGTCAGCTCCACAGGAGCAGGCGCTGCTCGGTGCGGGCCATGCGGGAGACAATGGCTGCCGCCTCCGCCCGGGTGAAGGTGCCCTCCGGCTGGAAGGTCAGCCGGCTGTCCACCCCGGACAGGATTCCCTTGGCGTAGAGGCTGTAGATGGCCTCCGCCCCCTCATCGCCGCTGCGGATGTCGGGCACCGACGCCTTCACCCGGGCCAGAGAGTTGAGTTCCGGCATGGCCTTGGCCAGACTGGTGGCGGCAAAGAGCTCCGCCGCCTCCCGCCGGGTGACAGCCCGTCCGTAATCCCGCTCGGTAAAGTCCCCCTTTTGAATCATGCCGCTGGCCAGGCAGTAATCTACCGCCGGCACATACCAGTACGGTCCGCCTTCGGTGCTCAGATGAAAGTCGTCCCCCTGGTAGCGGCTCTCAATCGTGGCCGCCAGCTTGAGGGCCTCCGCCACGGTCAAGGTCTGATTGGGCGCATAACGGTTCTTCCCCACGCCGGAGGTGAGCCCCACATTGTAGGCGATGTCCACCCAGAGGGCGAACCAGTCCCGGGGGGACACATCGGAGAAGGAGGGCAACTTGCCCCGGGTGAGGGGGAACTTGGCGGAGGGCACCCCCTTGGCCGCCAGGATGCCGGGCAGGTCATAGACCGGGATTTTGGTGACGGTGCTCCCTTTGGTGAGGGTGAGCACCTGAGTTCCGCCCTGCTCGGCCACCTGGACCTGGTCATAGCTCAGCTCATAGAGCACATTGGTGGTGCTCCCCGCCCCGTCCGGGAAGGGGAGTATACTGACCACGCCCCAGCCGCCCCCCTTTTGGGCGATATAGAGCCCGCAGTCAATGGGGAGAAGGGTGTCGTACTCCGGCTGGATGAGATACCGCCCATCCTGCCGGATCACCCCGAGCTTGCCGTTGAGGTTGACCGCCGCGATGCCGAGCTGGAAGGACACGATGCTGTCGTACTGGAGAGGGATGACCACATTCCGGCCAGCGTCCACATAGCCCCACTTTCCGGCCAGCTCGCACTGGGCCAGCCCCTCGCTGTAGCCCCATACCGTGGCCCCCTCCGGCGCGGCGGAGGCCGGGAGGAAAAACAATCCCGCGCACAGGGCCGCGGCCAGCAGCCCCGCCAGGGCGCGCTTTCCCTTTCCTCGCCTCATATCAATCCCCTCCTCCTATCTTCCGTACTGGAACAGGTCGCACTTGAGCATGCCGTTATACAGCTTACGCTTCTTGTCTGCGGTACGGCCAAAGGTGCGCTCGAACTCCGTGTGGGAGGAGAGCACGCTCACCCGCCACCCCTCCGGCAGCGTGCACACCGCCCGGCCGAAAGCCCGGTAAAGCTCCTCCGCCTCCCGCTTCTCCAGGATGCGCTCCCCATAGGGCGGGTTGGTGACCACCCGGCCATAGGGCGCGTCCCGGCGGAAGGCGGCGGCGTCCGCCACCTCGAAGCGCACCGCGTCCTCCACATCCGCCTTCTCCGCGTTGGCCCGGGCGATGGCCACCGCCTTGGGGTCGATGTCCCCGCCCCAGATGTCGTATGCCCCGTCGTACTCGCCGTCCATGGCCTCGTCGGCGGCCTGGAGCCACAGCCCGCTGTCCAGCCAACGCCACTTCTGGGCGGAAAAGGCCCGGTTGAGGCCCGGCGCCCGGTTTTTGGCGATGAGGGCCGCCTCGATGGCGATGGTGCCCGAGCCGCAGAAGGGGTCGCAGAAGGGGTCCCTCCCCCGGTAGCGGGAGAGGAGCACCATGGCGGCGGCCAGCGTCTCCCGCAGGGGGGCGGCCACCCCCACCGCCCGGTAGCCCCGCTTGTGGAGCCCGGCCCCGGTGGTGTCCAGCATCAGGGTGACCTCGTCCCGCATGATGGAGAACTGGATCTGATACAGCGCCCCGCTCTCCGGCAGGGTTTCCAGCCCGTACTTCTCCCCCAGCCGGGCAGCGGCCGCCTTTTTCAGCACGGCCTGGCAGGCGGGCACCGCGTGGAGCTGGGAGTTGAGGGAGTGCCCCTTCACCGGGAAGGCCCCCTCCCGGGGGATAAATTCCTCCCAGGGCAAGGCGCGGCAGCCCTCAAACAGCGCCTCGAAGTCGGCGGCCCGGTAGCGGCCCACCACCAGCAGCACCCGCTCGCCGGTGCGCAGGTTCAGGTTCACCCGTGGGATATCCGCCGGGGCGGCCTTGCACCGCACCCGCCCGTTCTCCGCCGCCACCTCCGGCAGCTTCAGCCGCCGCAGCTCTTCGGCGCACAGCCCCTCCAGCCCGAACAGGGTGGGGACCAGCAATTCCAGCTCTCTCATGTCCATCGCCTCGCTCCGTTCTCGTTCTCAGACAGCAGTATACCTTATTTTTCTCTGCTTGGCAAATCTGGAAAGCGAATTTGCTTCCCTTTTTCTCCGAGTTGTGCTAGGATAGCAGTAGTATTTCGAAAGGAGGAGTGCCCATGCCCATACCAAGCATCTGCTGGCTCGCCGCCCTCGTCGCCCTTCTGGCGCTGGAGGCCGCCACGGTGGGGCTGGTTTCCCTGTGGTTCGCGGTAGGCTCCCTGTGCGCCCTGCTCACATCCTTCTTTGTGAGCAACATCTGGGTGCAGTTTGCTGTGTTCCTGGCGGTGTCCTTCCTGTGTCTGGTCATCATCCGCCCCCTGGCCAGGAAGTACGCCGATCCCCGCCGGGAGAGTACCAACGCCGACCGGGTCGTCGGCGCCGAAGGTGTGGTCACCCAGGCCATCGACAACCTGAAGGCCCAGGGCCAGATCACCGTGAACGGCGCCCCCTGGACCGCCCGCACCGAGGAGGGCTGCCCCGCCATCCCCGCCGGCTCCCGGGTCAGGGTACTCCGCATCGAGGGCGTCAAGGTCATCGTGTCCCCCCTGCCCGTCCCTACGCCGGGACGGTAATTCCAAACCGAGGAAGAGAAAAAGGAGGAATCCCGCATGCCGTTTATCCCCATTATCATCATTATCCTGGTCGTCGTGCTCATTCTGGTGCTGGCCACAAACCTGAAGGTGGTGCAGCAGTCCAAGGCCTACGTCATCGAGCGGCTGGGCGCCTTCCACTCCGTCTGGGGCGTGGGCATCCACTTCAAGGTTCCGTTCCTGGAGCGGGTGGCAAAGGTGGTTTCCCTCAAGGAGCAGGTGGTGGACTTCCCGCCCCAGCCCGTCATCACCAAGGACAACGTCACCATGCAGATCGACACGGTGCTCTACTTCCAGATCACCGACCCTAAGCTCTACGCCTACGGGGTGGAGCGGCCCATGTCTGCCATTGAGAACCTGAGCGTCACCACCATGCGCAACATCATCGGCGACATGGATCTGGAGCAGACCCTCACCAGCCGCGACACCATCAACTCCCAGATGCGCGCCCTGCTGGACGAGGCCACCGACCCCTGGGGCATCAAGGTCAACCGGGTAGAGGTCAAGAACATTCAGCCCCCTCCGGACATACAGAGCGCCATGGAGAAGCAGATGAAGGCCGAGCGGGAGAAGCGCGAGGCGGTGCTCCGGGCCGAGGGCCAGCGCCAGAGCCAGATCCTGGTGGCCGAGGGCGAGAAGGAGTCCATGATTCTCCGGGCCGACGCCGCCAAGCAGGCCGCCATCAAGAAGGCCGAGGGCGAGGCCGAGGCCATCCTCAAGGTCCAGCAGGCCACCGCCGAGGCCATCAAGCTGCTCAACGAGGCCGATCCCAGGGAGGCGGTGCTGCGCATCAAGGCCCTGGAGGCTTTCCAGGCCGCCGCTGACGGCAAGGCCACCAAGATCATTATCCCCTCCGAGATCCAGGGCCTGGCGGGCCTGTGCGCCTCCGCCAAGGCCGTGTTCGACTCGGTGGAGCCCAACAAGCCCAAGCCCCCCGCTGAAAGCAAATAAAGCAGCGAATAAAGCGGAGGCCGCCCGAGAGGGCGGCCTCCGCTTTGCTTATCTGCACCAGGTGATACCGGCATCCGTCCGCTCCGGGGCGGCGGGGTGCTCCAGAGCGGCGTAGCCCAGGGCCACCCCTACCAGGGGCTCGTAGCCCTCGGGCAGCTCCAGCCGGGCCCGCAGCGCCGGGTCGGAGAAGGCGGCCATGGGCCCCATCAGAAAGCAGGAGCCCAGTCCCAGCCCGGCGGCGGCCAGCAGCATGTTCTCCGCCGCGCAGGATACATTGGCCATGTTGAAGCCCTTCTCATCCAGGCCGCCGGGGGCGGAGAGCACCACCAGGGCCGCCGCGCCGTAGAGAGGGTGATAGCCCTCCTGGGCGGCCAGGTTCTCCAGGAAGGGCACGCCGGAGCGGGCCATGCCCGCCACCGCCGCCGCGTCCACCGCTTGGAGCTGCTCCGGCCCCGCAAAGACGCTCATGTGGAGCCGGCCGAAGATGGGGGCCTGGTTGCCCGCCCGGAGCACAGCCTCCAGCTTCTCCCGCTCCACCGGCCGGTCTCCGTAGGCACGGATGCTCCGCCGGAGCTCAATCGCCTGCTGTATTTCCATTTTAAAATACCCCTTTCCTTTTCTGGCCCTTGTTGGTATCATTATAGACAGCGGCGAAAAAAGTACAAGTACGCAATTTTTCTTTAGCCGGTAAGAAAATACTTAGTGGGGAGGCAACACCATGGAGGGCTGTCCGGTCAAATTTGCCCTGGGGCTGGTAAGCGGCAAGTGGAAGCTGTGCATCCTGTGGGAGCTCAACCAGCAGGAGGTAATCCGCTTTAACGAACTCCAACGGCGGCTGGAGGGTATCTCCAGCGTCATGCTCTCCAAGTCCCTGGAGGAGTTGGAGCGAGCCAGGCTGGTCCACCGGGAGCAGTATCCCGAAATTCCGCCCCGGGTAGAGTACTCTCTGACGGCGCTGGGGCGGTCCATTGACCCCTATCTGCGCGCCCTGGGCGAGTGGGGCATGCAGGCCTATGAGGCAATCCAGGCCGGCTGAATAAGGCCCCCGGAACCGATTGGTTCCGGGGGCCTTGCCATTTCCCGCTTACATCCAGTGCTCCTCGCCGTCATAGACACG
>NZ_JH417757.1:7357-9384 GCF_000239295.1 Flavonifractor plautii ATCC 29863 | reverse complement strand
TCAGATGTCCAATATGTATTGTAGTCCTACAAATTCCAAATTTCTTTCCGCAGACACGGCCTTGTCCGCGCCCCTGAATAGTGGTATAATAATTCGACTATTTTTGGAGAAGCGAGGTTTGGGAACATGACCTATCAGGAAGAATTCATCACCTTTATGGTGCGCGCCGGCGTACTCACCTTCGGAGACTTTACCACCAAGTCCGGCCGCAGAACTCCCTACTTCATCAATACCGGCAACTACAAGACCGGCGCCCAGGCCGCCAAGCTGGGCGACTACTACGCCGCCTGCATCCAGCAGAACCTCCCCGACGGGGTGGACTGCCTCTTCGGCCCCGCCTACAAGGGCATCCCCCTGGCCGTCTCCGCCGCCGCCTCCCTGTACCGCAATTATGGGCGGGATCTCCCCTACTGCTTCAACCGCAAGGAGGCCAAGGACCACGGCGAGGGCGGCGTCATGGTGGGCTGCAGGCCCCAGGACGGCGACCGGGTGGTGATCGTAGAGGACGTGGTCACCGCCGGCACCGCCGTACGGGAGTCCATCGAGCTGTTCCAGCACGTGGCCGACGTAAAGATGCGCGCCCTTATCGTCTCCGTGGACCGGATGGAGCGGGGCACCCGGGCCTGCTCCACCCTGGACGAGCTGCGGGAGGACTACGGCATCGCCGTCTACCCCATCGTCACCGTCCGGGAGATCATCGCCTTCCTCCACAACCGGGAGCTCGACGGCAGGGTGTATATTGACGACGAGATGAAGGGCAGGATGGAGGCCTATCTGGAGCAGTACGGCGCCCGGTAAGAGCCGTGGCTCCGAGGACAGGAGGGAGGCGGATGCCCTCATCCGCCTGCTTGAATCCACAGGAAAGGAGATCTTCAGCCATGGGCCCCCACGACGGACACCGCCAGCGTCTGAAAACCGAATTTCTGGCCCGGCCGGACTCCTTCCCGGACCACAAGCTGCTGGAGCTGCTGTTCTTCTACGCCAATCCCCGCAGCGACACCAATCCCCTGGCCCACGAACTGATCGACCGTTTCGGCTCCCTGGCCGGGGTGTTGGACGCCCCGCCGGAGGAGCTGTGCAAGGTCAAGGGCATGGGGAAGCATGGGGCGGTGCTGCTCAAGACAGTGAAAGAGCTGTCCGGTCGCTACCTCACCGCCCGCACCCGGGTAGACGACATCGCCCGGAACAGCCGGGACTACTACCAGCTCCTGCGGCCCTATTTCTTCGGGGCCCGGAACGAGCTGCTCTGCCTGCTGTGCATGGACGGCAAGCACAAGGTGCTGGGCATCCGACGGCTGGGTGAGGGGAACGTCAACGCCGTGGCTATTACCACCCGTCTCATCACCGAGGCCGCCCTCGCCCTCAACGCCGCTGCTGTGGTGCTGGCCCACAACCACGTCTCCGGCATCGCCTTTCCCTCGGAGGATGACATCGCCACCACCCGCAGCCTGGCCCCTTTTCTGGCCAAACTCGGCGTTGAGCTGGTAGACCACCTGATCTTTGTGGACGACGACATGGTGTCTCTCCGGGACAGCGGCTTTTACCAGCCGTAAAAAGGCAGGTTCTAAAATTCTCGGTTGAAATCGAACATTTGTTTTGCTATAATTACCCTGTGAGGTGACGGTATGCCCAAATTCCAAGTAGCCAGCGAATATCAGCCCGCCGGCGTATCCCGGCGGATGAATCCGCCGGGAGCCCTGTTTTTTTATTCCTCCAGGCGGAACTGAATTCCGCCTGGACAAGGTTTTGCTTCGCAAAACGCTTGAACGCCGCAGGGCGGCGGCGCGCTTCTGCGCGCGGCTGGCCGCCGTTCCGATTTCCCGACCTGTGAGGTGAGACAGCGCTATGTCGAAATTTCAAGTTGTCAGCGAATATCAGCCCGCCGGCGTATCCCGGCGGATGAATCCGCCGGGAGCCCTGTTTTTCTATCCCTCCAGACGGAACTGAATTCCGTCTGGACAAGGTTTTGCTTCGCAAAACGCTTGGACGCCGTAGGGCGGCGGCGCGCTTCTGCGCGCGGCTGGCCG
>NZ_JH417757.1:0-7347 GCF_000239295.1 Flavonifractor plautii ATCC 29863 | reverse complement strand
TTTCAAGTTGTCAGCGAATATCAGCCCGCCGGCGACCAGCCGGAGGCCATCGCCGCCCTGGCGGCGGGCATTGAGAACGGTCTGGATGAGCAGACCCTTCTTGGCGTCACCGGTTCGGGCAAGACCTTCACTATGGCCAAGGTCATCGAGGCGGTGCAGCGGCCCACCCTGGTGCTGGCCCACAACAAGACCCTGGCGGCCCAGCTCTGCGCCGAGTTTAAGGAATTTTTCCCCAACAACGCGGTAGAGTATTTTGTGTCCTACTACGACTACTACCAGCCCGAGGCCTATATCCCCCACACCGACACCTTCATTGAGAAGGACTCGGCGGTGAACGAGGAGATCGACCGGCTGCGGCTGGCGGCCACCGCCTCCCTGATGGAGCGGCGGGACGTGATCGTGGTGTCCTCGGTATCCTGCATCTACGGCCTGGGCGAGCCGGAGGACTTCGCCAAGATGATGGTCTCCCTGCGGGTGGGAACCCAGATGGAGCGGGAGGAGCTGCTGAAAAAGCTGGTGTCCATCCGCTATGAGCGCAACGATATCGCTTTTGAGCGCAACATGTTCCGGGTGCGGGGGGACACGGTGGAGATCTTCCCCGCCTACTGGAAGGACTCCGCCATCCGGGTGGAGTTCTTCGGCGACGAGATCGACCGTATCAGCGAGATCAACGTGGTCACCGGTGCGGTCATCCGGCGGCTGGAGACCATCCCCATCTGGCCCGCCACCCACTATGTCACCCCCAAGGAGAAGATGGACGCCGCCGTCCAGGAGATCTACCGGGAGTTGGAGGAGCGGGTGGCCTTCTTCCAGGCCAACAACCAGCTTATTGAGGCCCAGCGCATCAAGCAGCGTACCATGTACGACGTAGAGATGATGCAGGAGCTGGGTTACTGCACCGGCATTGAGAACTACAGCCGGGTCATTGAGGGCCGCGCCCCCGGCTCGCCCCCCCACACCCTGCTGGACTACTTCCCCAAGGATTTCGTCCTTTTCATCGACGAGAGCCACGTCACCCTTCCCCAGGTGCGGGCCATGTACAACGGCGACAAGGCCCGCAAGACCTCTCTGGTGGACTACGGCTTCCGCCTGCCCTGCGCCTTCGACAACCGGCCGCTGAAGTTTGACGAATTTCAGAAGCGGCTCAACCAGGTGGTGTACGTCTCCGCCACCCCCGGCGACTATGAACGGGAGCGGTCGGGCCAGATCGTGGAGCAGGTGATCCGCCCCACCGGCCTCCTGGACCCCAAAATCGAGGTGCGGCCCGTGGAGGGGCAGATCGACGACCTCATCGGCGAGATCAACGCCCGCACCGCCCGCTCGGAACGGGTGCTGGTCACCACCCTCACCAAAAAGATGGCGGAGGATCTCACCGCCTACCTCACCAACGCGGGCATCAAGGTGCGCTACATGCACCACGACATCGACACCATCGAGCGCATGGAGATCATCCGCGACCTGCGCCTGGGCACCTTCGACGTGCTGGTGGGCATCAACCTGCTCCGTGAGGGCCTGGATCTGCCGGAGGTGTCCCTGGTGGCCATCCTGGACGCCGACAAGGAGGGCTTCCTCCGGTCGGAGACCTCCCTCATCCAGACCATCGGCCGGGCCGCCCGCAACGCCGACGGCCTGGTGGTCATGTACGCCGACTCCATCACCCCCTCCATGCGCCGGGCCATCGACGAGACCGAGCGCCGCCGGGCCAAGCAGGACGCCTTCAACCGGGAGCACGGCATCGTGCCCAAGACGGTCATCAAGTCCGTCCGCGACGTGATCGACCTGTCCGGCGACAAGGACGAGCTGCCCCACTCTCAGAAGGCCCTCTCCAAAAAGGAGAGGGAGGCTGCCATCGCCAAGCTGGAGAAGGAGATGCGGGAGGCGTCCAAGCGTCTGGAATTCGAGTACGCCGCCGTCCTCCGCGACCGCATCATCGAGCTGCGGGGACATGGGTGAGGGGCATGGAGCTGCCCAGACGGAAGCCGAACCGGCTGCCAAACTATGATTACAGCCAGGCGGGCTATTATTTCATCACCCTCTGCACAAAAGACAAACAGCCGCTTTTCTGGCAGCCGTCCGTAGGGGCGGATATCATCCGCCCGCCGCAGGGTATTCAGCTTTCCTCCATTGGCCGTGTGGTAGATGAGGCCATCCGCGCCATCCCGGCGCACTACCCCAATGTTGCGCTGGATAAATTCGTCGTCATGCCCAATCATATTCACCTGATTCTGGCGCTTGCGGAGCCGGACGGGCGGATAATATCCGCCCCTACAAAGCCGCTCTCCACCGTGATCGGCTCTATGAAACGGGCCGCCGCCAAGCGGGCGGGCATTCCCCTCTGGCAGAAATCCTTTCACGACCACGTCATCCGCGGCGAGGCGGACTACCGGCGCATCTGGAACTACATTGATGCCAATCCCCGGAAATGGCGCGAGGACTGCTATTATGTATGACTTGACCGGCCGGCCGGCGGCCTGTTCCCCCGTCCGGCGGCGGAAAGACTTCCCAAATACGTCCGGCGTGAGCCGGGCATGGAATAAGAGGTATGGATTATGAACTATGTGACACTGGGCAAGACCGGCCTGAAGGCCGCTGTAGTCTCCTTTGGCGGTATCCCCATCCAGCGCGCCGACGGGGCCAACACCAAGGCTGTGGTAGATAAGCTGGAGGAGTACGGCATCAACTACATCGACACCGCCCGGGGCTATACCGTCTCCGAGGAGTATCTGGGCGCCGCGCTGGAGGGCCGCCGGGACAAGTTTATCCTGGCAACCAAGAGCATGAGCCGGGACGCCGCCTCCATGGCCGCCGACGTGGAGACCAGCCTGCGCAACCTGCGCACCGGCTACATCGACCTGTATCAGCTCCACAACCTGCCGGAGAAGGACATTGAGAAGGTATTCGGCCCCGGCGGCGCCTACGAGGCCCTGACGGCGGCCAGGGAGGCCGGGAAGATCGGCCACATCGGCGTCACCGCCCACAGCGCTGATGCGCTTAAAATTTTGGTGGAGGACTACGCCGACCGCATTGAAACCGTTATGTTCCCCTATAATATTGTGGAGGACCAGGGGCGGGACGTGCTGGCCCTGGCCCGTGAGAAGGGCATCGGCACCATTGCCATGAAGCCCCTGGCCGGCGGCAACCTGGACGAATGGGATCTGGCCCTGCGGTACATCGCCGCCTCCGGGGTCATCGACATCATGATTCCCGGCATGGGCTCCCCTGAGGAAGTGGACCGCAACGCCTCTGTGAACCTTGCCGCCCCCCTGACGGCGGAAGAGCTGTCCCGGTGCGACGCCGTGCGGAAGGAGCTGGGCACCCAGTTCTGCCGCCGGTGCGGCTACTGCGCCCCCTGCCCCAACGGCATTGACATTCCCTCCAACTTTCTGATGGCCAACTACGCCCGCAAGTACGGCCTGGCCGGCTGGGCCGAGCAGCGTTACAAGGCTATGCCCTACCACGCCGGCTCCTGCGTCATGTGCGGCGCCTGCGAGAAGCGCTGCCCCTACGGCCTACCCATCCGCGACATGCTGGAGGGCGTGGCCAAGGTGTTCGGGTACTGAACATGGGCCGGTGGGATATGGGCTGGGACACATTGCTGGTCATGTACGCCCCTTTTCTGCTGGGGCTTGCGGCCTTCGCCCTTATCGCCCTGGCCGTCTGGCCCAGACCGCCCAGGTGGGTGCGCGTATCCGCCGGGGTGCTGGGCTCCGCCCTTCTGCTGTGGGCTCTGTGGGCGTATGTATTTCGTCCCGTGTTCGCCCCCTGACCCGGAGGATGCCGTTCTATGGACAAAACAGAAAAATTCTTCTATCTGCCCCAGGCCACCAACGCCAGCTTTGTGCTCTCCCCGTCCGACGGCCCGGCCTGCACTCCGGAGCCGCTTGAGCCGGAGCCGCCTCCGGAGTCGGAGGGGCCGGCGGGGAGCTACCCCTGCCCCTGCTGCGGGTGCCTCACCTTTCCTGTCCCCAAAGAGGAGGCCATTGCCTACATCTGCCCGGTGTGCTTCTGGGAGAACGACGTGTTCGACCCGGACGAGGACGCCCCCAGCGACGAAAACCGGGGAATGACCCTGCGGCAGGGCCGGGAAAACTACCGGAAATGGGGGGCCGTGCGGGAGGATCTCGTCCGCCATGCCCGGCCGCCCCGGCCCGGCGAACAGCCCCTGTAAACCCCTGAACAAAGGAGAACCACACGTATGCTCGACCATATTTTCGTCAAAGGCGCGCGGGAGAACAACCTGAAAAACATCGACGTGGACATTCCCCGGGACAAGCTGGTGGTGCTCACCGGCCTGTCCGGCTCGGGCAAGTCCTCCCTGGCCTTTGACACCATCTACGCCGAGGGCCAGCGCCGCTATGTGGAGTCCCTCTCCTCCTACGCCCGCATGTTCCTGGGCCAGATGGAGAAGCCGGACGTGGACTACATCGACGGCCTGTCCCCCGCCATCTCCATCGACCAGAAGACCACCTCCAAGAACCCCCGCTCCACCGTGGGCACGGTGACGGAGATCTACGACTACCTCCGCCTGCTGTGGGCGCGGGTGGGCACCCCCCACTGCCCCAAGTGCGGCAAGGAGATCCAGCAGCAGACCATCGACCAGATCATCGACCAGGTGATGGCCCTGCCCGAGGCCACCCGCATCCAGATCATGGCCCCGGTGGTGCGTGGCAAGAAGGGCACCCACCAGAAGCTGCTGGAGGACGCCCGCAAGTCGGGCTATGTCCGCTGCCGGGCCGACGGTTCGCTCTACGATCTCACCGAGGAGATCCCCCTGGACAAGAACAAGAAGCACAACATCGAGATTGTGGTGGACCGGCTGGTCATCAAGGAGGACATCCACCGCCGCCTCACCGACAGCGTGGAGACCGCCGCCGCCCTGGCCGGCGGCCTGGTGGTCATCAACATTGTGGACGAAGACCGGGACATCCTCTTTTCCCAGAACTACGCCTGCGAAGACTGCGGCATCTCCATCGAGGAGCTCTCCCCCCGCATGTTCTCCTTCAACAACCCCTATGGCGCCTGTCCCACCTGCACCGGCCTGGGCGCCCAGCTCAAGGTGGATCCCGACCTCATCATCCCCAACAGGAAGCTCTCCATCCTGGAGGGCGCCATCACCGCCTCCGGCTGGAACAACATCAAGGGTGACTCCATCTCCCGCATGTACTTTGAGGCCCTCTCCAAGAAATACGGCTTCAAGCTCACCACCCCGGTGGAGGAACTGCCGGAGGAGGTCATGGACGTGATCCTCTACGGCACCAAGGGGGAGAAGCTCAAGCTGACCTACGACCGGGAGAACGGCAAGGGCACCCTGATGCAGGCCTTCGAGGGCGTGGTCAACAACCTGGAGCGCCGCTACCGGGAGACCCAGAGCGACGCCATGCGCCGGGATCTGGAGGAGTGCATGGCTGAGCGGCCCTGCCCCGACTGCGGCGGCAAGCGCCTGCGGAAGGAGGCCCTGGCCGTCACGGTGGGGGGTATCAGCATCGACGCCTTCTGCCGCAAGTCGGTGAACGACGCCCTGGCCTTCGTGGACGGCCTGGAGCTCACCCCCCAGAAGCACCTCATCGCCGACCGCATCCTCAAGGAGATCAAGAACCGCCTTGGCTTCCTCCAGAGTGTGGGGCTCCAGTACCTGACCCTGAGCCGGGCTGCCGCCACCCTGTCCGGCGGCGAGAGCCAGCGCATCCGCCTGGCCACCCAGATCGGTTCCTCCCTCATGGGGGTGCTCTATATTCTGGACGAGCCGTCCATCGGCCTGCACCAGCGGGACAACGACATGCTGCTGGACACCATGAAGCACCTTCGGGACCTGGGCAACACCCTGCTGGTGGTAGAGCACGACGAGGACACCATGCGGGCGGCCGACTATATCGTGGACATCGGCCCCGGCGCCGGCGTTCACGGCGGCGAGGTGGTGGCCGCCGGCACCGCCGAAGAGGTCATGAACACCCCCGGCTCCATCACCGGCGACTACCTGTCCGGCCGCAAAAGGATCCCCGTCCCCACCGAGCGCCGCAAGGGCAGCGGGAACTTCCTCACCATCCGGGGCGCGGCGGAGAACAACCTGCGGGGCGTGGACGTGTCCATCCCCCTGGGTACCTTCACCTGCGTCACCGGCGTGTCCGGCTCGGGCAAGTCCTCCCTGGTCAACGAGATCCTGTTCAAGCGGCTGGCCGCCGACCTGAACCGGGCCAAGACCCGGCCTGGAAAGCACGCGGGCATCGAGGGGGAGGAGTTCCTGGATAAAGTCATCGACATTGACCAGTCCCCCATCGGCCGCACCCCCCGCTCCAACCCGGCCACCTATACCGGCCTGTTCAACGACATCCGTGATCTGTTCGCCTCCACCTCCGACGCCAAGGCCAGGGGCTACGGCCCGGGCCGCTTCTCCTTCAATGTCCGGGGCGGGCGCTGCGAGGCCTGCCAGGGCGACGGCCTGCTGAAAATTGAGATGCACTTCCTCCCCGACATCTACGTGCCCTGCGAGGTGTGCAAGGGCAAGCGGTACAACCGGGAGACCCTGGAGGTGCGCTACAAAGGCAAGAACATCTATGAGGTGCTGGAGATGACGGTGGAGGAGGCCCTCCCCTTCTTTGAGAACCTCCCCCGGCTGTACAACAAGCTCCAAACCCTCTACGAGGTGGGCCTGAGCTACGTCAAGCTGGGGCAGCCCTCCACCACCCTGTCCGGCGGCGAGGCCCAGCGGGTCAAGCTGGCCACCGAGCTGGCCAAGCGCTCCACCGGCAAGACCATCTATATCCTGGACGAGCCCACCACCGGCCTGCACACCGCCGACGTGCACAAGCTCATTGAGGTGCTCCAGAAGCTGGTGGACGTGGGCAACACGGTGGTGGTCATCGAGCACAATCTGGATGTGATCAAGACCGCCGACCGCATCATCGACCTCGGCCCCGAGGGCGGCGACGGCGGCGGCAATATCGTCGTCACCGGCACCCCCGAGGAGGTGGCACAGTGTGCCGCCTCCTACACCGGGCAGTATCTCAAGCGGATGCTGTAAAAAGCGGCCGCCGGCGCTGCCCACCAAGCGTTTTGCCTCTGGCAAAACCTTGATGCCGGGCGGATTCACTCCGCCCGAGCAGATAAAATCAATCCGGGGCCCCCGCGCGGCCTGCCGCGTGGGGATTGGCGACGGCGGCGGCAACATCGTCGTGACGGGTACTCCAGAGGAGGTGGCCGCCTGCGAAGCCTCCTATACCGGCCGGTACCTCAAGCGGATGCTGTAAGAAACGCCCCCGCCGTACCGGGGACGTACTCGCCCGGTTTTTCCTCCACCCGGCCGGGCGGAGGAAAAACTTTGTAGGTTTGTCAAACATATTGGACGGTGAA
>NZ_JH417756.1 GCF_000239295.1 Flavonifractor plautii ATCC 29863 | reverse complement strand
CGCGGCCGCCCCAGATGGGGCGGCCGCGTTTCTATTTGCGCAAAAACTTCATGTGCCTAAACCTTTGCACAGTTTCGTGGTGCCCCCTGTTCACATGAAGTTTAATACCTAAAACAGGAGTCCCCAGAGCAGGAATCCGCCGCAGGCGACCAGGCCAGTAAAGATCGTAATGATGACCAGATAGCCCATGATATTGCGGGCAGACAATCCGGCAATCCCCAGGGCGGGCAAGGCCCAGAATGGCTGGATCATGTTGGTCCACTGGTCGCCCCAGGCAATGGCCATGGCGGCCCGGCCGTACTCGATGCCCATCTCAGTAGCCGCAGGCATAACAATAGGGGCCTGCACCGCCCACTGCCCGCCGCCGGAGGGGACAAAGAAATTGATGATGCCGGCGGAAAGGAATGTCAGCACCGGGAAGGTGACATTATCGGAGATTTGGGTGAAGAAGTTGGCGATAATTCCGGCCAGGGACACCCCTGCATCGTTCTGCGCCACCATCAGTCCCATGATGCCGGCATAGAAGGGGAACTGGAGCAGAATGCCTGCCGCTCCGGAGGCGGCATCGGCGATGGCATCCACATACCTGCGCAGATCACCGTGGAGCAAAATACCCAGGAACAGAAAAATCATATTGACGATGTTCAGATCCAGGTTGAACCCCTTCTGCACAAAGTAATACACGATGTACGCAAAGCCCAGCACAAGAGTGATAAACCACAGGACCTTATTGTGCTCAATTTTCTCCGCCGGGGTATTCATGGTATAAGTCTTCTCCGCCTCGTCCACCAGTAAGGCTGGATCCACCGCAATGGTATGGTCGGTATCCGGATGCATGGCATAGTTGACGAAGGGCATGAGCACCAGGATGACAAGTACCATGACCAGGTTCATCGGGTGAAATATAGTGGCAGTAACCGGGGCCTGGTATACAACTCCAAGCACCTCGGAGCCCGTGCCGCCAATTTGCAGAGGGATGGACCCCGACAGGCCGGCGTGCCAGATCACAAAGCCGGAATAGGCGGAGGCAATCAGCAGGGGATAATCCACATCCCGTACCCGGCGGGCCACAGCCTTGGCCAGCAGGGCGCCGGCAATCAGGCCAAAGCCCCAGTTGAGCCAGCAGCAGATGGTGGACACGAAGGTGGTAACCAGGATTGCGCTCTTTTTGTCGTGAGCCAAGGTGGCAATCGCTGCCAGCGCCTTCTTGCACGCCTTGGCGGAGGCCATGGCGGAGCCCAGCACCAGCACCAGGGCCATCTGCATGGCGAAGGACAGCAGGCTCCAGAAGCCATCCTTGACTTCGCCCTGGCCCCCCCAGGACCACACCAATTCCAGGGGACCCTGCTGCGTACCGATCATGGCAGCGATAAAGACCACGATGGTCAGGATGATGGCGAACAGGAATGGATCCGGAAGCCACCGGTTCACAACCTGCACGCAGCCATTGGTAAAGCGTTTGAACATGAAACAACCTCCTCTGTATCTCTCTCCGCCACACACACTCCATGGCAGGAACTGTCTAAATCATAGCAACCTACTTCTCTCGTGTCAATAAAAACCTATAAGTCTAGTATAAATTCTACAGAGCCGTATTGAGAACCGGCAGGTTTCCTTCTCCTACCATCCTCATTTCTTCATGGACATACCCAGGCCCCCACCGTCTTCTACGGGCGGTGAGGGCCTGGGTATGGGGTTTGCAGTTATTCGAAGGGCGCCATCTCCCAGCGGATAAAGTAGCCCTGTGGATGCTTGCAGACGGGGCACACGGCGGGAGCCATGGTGGCGTCGATAATTTGGCCGCAGTTGAGGCACATCCACTTGACCTGAACATCGGACACAAACAGCTTGTCCTGCTCCAGCAGCTCAGCAAACTTGCCGAAGCGGTCGCCATGGGTCTTTTCAATTCCGGCAATCATGGAAAAAATGTGGGCAATCTCCGGGAACCCCTCCTCCTGGGCGGTTCTGGAAAAGCCCGCGTAGTCGTGGTCCCACTCCTGGTACTCATTGTGCTGGGCCGAGCGAAGGTGGTCCAGAATGTCGGGAAACAGCTCTACGGGGTAGGTGCCGTCCACCTGAAGGTTCTGACCGGACACCTGCTCCAGCAGGTTGTAGAACACCTTGGCGTGGGCCCGTTCCTGGTCCGCGGTGAAGGTGAACACGCTCTCCAGTACATACAGGTTCTTCCTCCGGGCCAGTCCGGCTGCGAAGGTGTAGCGGTTGCGGGCCTGACTCTCGCCGGCAAAGGCCCGCATGAGATTGAGTCTGGTTTCACTTTGTGCAAAATCAGCGGACATAAAAATCCCTCCTGTTTTATGGATACCGTAAGCATATCCACAACCAGAAAAAACCATACAAAAAAGTACAGCAAAGTTCTCCGGCGGTTAGCACAGCACAGAGCATACGGACTCGAAACCCCTGAGCGGGATGTTTCTTTGCTCTCAAACCGTGTTCTGTTTCGGCAGGTCTTCTGATTCATCGGATTCCCTGTGGAAATTTTTCCATTCCTATGGTATACTGAAAACTGATTTAATCCACGAAACAGGTAGGGATACACGGTGAAAGAGCGCAATGTAATGTTTACCGAGACTGATTTTAGAATTCTGGACTCTTATAAATCGGTGCTGGATGGTCTGGCTGCTTACCTTGGGGATGGATACGAGATCGTATTGCACAGCCTTCACGATTTGGACCATTCCGTAATCAAAATTATAAACGGTCACTATACTGGCCGACGCGAGGGCTTCCCCATCACAGACCTGGCTCTGTCCATGCTGGCAAAAATCGAGGAACGGCCCGACACAAACTGCATCACTTACTTTAACCGAAACCAGAAAGGCGAACCCCTTAAATCGGCCACCATTGTAATTCGCAATCATAGCCGCATGGCTATCGGCCTGCTGTGCATCAACTTTTATATGAACACCTCGATGTTTCAATTTCTGCAGAATATGACTCCGCCCGCCGCACAGACTCCGGATTCTCCCGTGGAGGAGAGCTATGTAGAGAATGTGGATGAACTGATTGTCCAGGCGGTGACCGAAGCCAGCCAAAAGGTTCAGAACGACAGCGCCATTTCAAACGCCAACAAAAACAAAGAGATTGTCAGTATTCTTTACCAGAGGGGAATCTTCAACCTGAAAGATGCGGTCGTCAAGGTCGCTGGCCTCATGGGTATCTCCAAGAACACGGTTTATATGCATGTACGCAATCTCAATCACGGCTGAAAAAGGCTGGAACCGGTTTGGTTCCAGCCTTTTTTATAATCAGGGCTTTTTGTGGAGAATCGCGCCGTCCGGGCCCTCATAAATCCGGTCCCACCCGGTCAGGATCGATACGGTCAGCACAACAAAGAGGACCATGGGATAGAACGCCCCACTGAAAATCTGCAGCGGGGTCACCGCAGGCAGATAGGAGTACTCCTCCAGCAGCGGCTCAATGGACGAGGCCGAGATGAAGATGAAGGCGCTGATAAAAGGGAGGATTGCGGGGAAGGTGTTGGCGTAGCCTGTCAGGAAATTGGCGCGCCGGTAGGGGTGAATCTGGTGTCTGGCGCCCAGCTCATCAGCCACGGAGCCGAAGGTAAGTACCGAGGCGCTGGTCACACCTCCTACCAACAGGGTGGTAAGCATGGAGCCCAGCCCAATGAGCAGCTCAGCCCCGCGGGCCGTGCGCGCAAACCGGCTGTTGCAGATGCCTTGAATCATGCGCTCCATCGTGCCGCTCTCGTTGAGTACGCCCATGGCGCCGAACAGGGCCATGCAGAACAGGCAGATACCGATCATGCCGGTAAAGCCGTTATAGATAAAGCCGGTGGCCGCGCCGTTCTCCACCCCCAGGATGTCAGAGGGACCGAAGGTACCGGAGAGCAGGCCCACGGCAATGCCCGAGACGAGGCCCGCCGTGACGGCCTTGAAGATATCGCGGGTGCGGATCGACACAAACAGGAGGACGGCCACTGGGATGAGCATGATGAGGCCCTTGGGGTCCATGTTGGCCTGAAGGATCTCATCCGCCCCTTCCATGACTGCGCCGCTGCCGCCGCCGAATACGGCGAAGAGCACCAACGCGATGCCGCCGGCGATCAGGGCGTATTTCAGGCGGTAACCCACCGTGCCGGCGATATCGGCATAACCCTCCTTGGTTCGGAACCGTTGGTTGGTTGTGGATGCAATGGTCACATCAGAGATGGGGGCCAGGTTATCGCCGAAAATTGCACCGGAGAGGATCGCGCCCGCCAGGATTGCGGGGTGGCTGCCCAGCAGGATTCCCGCCGGATACAGGATGGGAAACACCGTGGTCAGGGTCCCGATGGAGGAGCCGGTAGCCGTGGTAATCAGACAGGCGGCCAGGAATGTAAAGGCCGTAAAGATGCTGCCCGGCATACCGACCATGTGTGCCATCCAGACAAAGCCCTGGGATACCCCGCTGATGGCCATCAGCTTGGTAAACATACCAATGACCAGCAGGATCACCACAATACTTACGGAGGTGGAGCTTCCGATTCCACGCAGCACCGCATCCCAGTAGGCACCATAGGTTTTGCAAAACAGCGCGCCTATCAGCAGCCCCAGGAAGCCGCCCACCGCCAGGGCGTTCATATCAAAGACCTTGTAGCCCACAAAATAGACCACACAGAATACCAGGAAAATAAGCATGGGTACAACGGACCACCACTGTCCGCCCCGGAACTCAACCGGATATCTCTTTCTCTCTTCCATTGCTCAGGAAACCCCCTTCTCCTTTCCCAGCTTCATGAGTGCGGCTTTGACACGCTCCAGCGCCGTCACCATCTGCGCGTCCTCCCGGAAGGCTCCGAATACAATCCGCAGGTGTCCCTCCCCTTGTGCGCCGTACGGGGTGCCGGCGTTCACCACCACGTTGGCCTCCTTGATGATGTAGGCGTTGACCTCGTCGGCGGTGCCGAGCCGGGACACGTTCACCCAGCAGAGGAAGGTGCTCTCCGGCATGGCCATGGACACACCGGGAATGGAGTTGAAGATCTCATAAACGATTTTGCGGCGGCGGTCAAAGATGCGGTTGTACTCCTCCAGGAAAGAGGCATCCTTCAACGCAGCAATGGCTCCCAGTTGAGAGGCGGTGTTGGTGGCTCCGATCACGCTTACGGCGCTGCCATAGTACACATCCATGATGTGGTCGTCCGCCACGATGTAAGCCACCCGGTAGCCGCTGAGCGCCATTCCCTTGGAGATGGAGCATACCGTGACGGTGCGTTCCCACATGCCTGGCAGGGACGCAAGGGTGACAAACTCCACCCCGTCGTACACCGAGTCCTCAAACGCTTGGTCGCACACCACAATCAGGTCGTTCTTAACTGCAAATTGGGCCAGCTTTTCCAGACTCTCTCTGCGCATAACGGTAGTGGTGGGGTTGTTGGGGTTGGTAAGGACAATCATTTTGGTGTTTGGCGTCAGGCGTTTTTCGAACTCCTCGATCTCCAGTTGGTATCCGTTCTCCTCCCGCAGGGGGACCGGCACCGTTACACCGCCGAGGATTCTGGCGTTCAGGAAGTTGTTTGGATAGCTGGGGTCGGGCACCATGACCTCATCGCCTGGGTCAATGAAGGGCATCATTGCAAACATCAGGCCGGCATCTGAACCGGGCGTAATAATTATGTTGCGCTCCGGGTCCACATCCAGGTGGTTGAATGCCTTGAGCTTTTTCGCCAGTTCCATTTTCAGCTCCATATTGCCGATGGGCATGGTGTAATGGGCGGATGTCCCGTCCTCCAGCCCCGCCAGAGTAGCCCTTTTCACGTGCTCCGGGATCGCCGGGTCGGGATAGAAGGGGTCGGCCCAGCACATCAGAGCCGCGCCGTTGGCAATGAGGTCGTTCAATGCCGTTCCCACATCGGCTTTGGAGACTTTTTCAAACAGTCCCCCCTGAATTCCCCGGAACTTTTTGCTGATCTTATCCTGGACGCTCATATTCCATACTCCTTTCTCTTCTGCTTTACGGCAAATTCCGGTCCCCAATCATATATAAGCGGCTGTCAGTCCAGTTCGGCAACCGCCTCAATCTCACACAGGGCTCCCTTGGGCAGATCCTTCACCGCCACACAGGAGCGGGCAGGCTTGGAGGTAAAATACCTGGCATATACCTCGTTGAAAGCGGCAAAGTCGGCAATGTCGGCCAGAAAGCAGGTGGTCTTGACCACCTTTTCAAAACCGGAGCCAGCAGCCTCCAGAATAGCGCCCACATTTTTGCAGCTCCACTCTGCCTGGGCGGCGATGCCTTCGGGCATGGCCCCGTCGGCGGGATTCACCGGAAGCTGGCCGGAGGTAAACAGAAGCTTTCCGGTGGAAATCCCCTGGGAATAGGGTCCAATGGCGGCGGGCGCCCCTTTTGTCTGGATAATGTTCATAAGAAATCGTCCTCCTCTATTTTTGATTCTGTGCAGATTATATCACTGAAATTTATTTTAGTCAATGCATTTTTCTTTATTTCAAAAAAACCGTCCTCCCTCGTACGAGGGAAGACGGTTTCGGGAACGCTCCCGCGATTTGAATTACAGCATTTTCTCCAGCTCGGTCCGGATGGCCCGGATGAACTCCAGGGAGGTGACACCCCTGGCGGGGATCTCCCCATCCCACAGGCCCACCAGATCCTTTGTCATGGTGCCCCCCTCGATGGTGGCGATGGCAGCCGCCTCCAGCTTGTCGGCAAACTGCCCCAGAGCGTCAATGCCGTCCAGCTCTCCCCGCTTGCGCAGGGCGCCGGTCCAGGCAAAGAGGGTGGCCACCGGGTTGGTGGAGGTCTCCTCCCCCTTCAAATACTTGTAGTAGTGGCGGGTGACGGTGCCGTGGGCGGCCTCATACTCATATTTGCCGTCGGGGCTCACCAGCACAGAGGTCATCATGGCCAGGGAGCCGAAGGCGGTGGAAACCATGTCGCTCATCACGTCGCCGTCGTAGTTCTTGCAGGCCCAGATGAAGCCGCCCTGGGAGCGGATCACCCGCGCCACCGCGTCGTCGATGAGCGTATAAAAGTACTCGATGCCCAAGGCGTCGAAGGCGGCCTTATACTCGGCGTCGAAGATGGCCTGGAAGATGTCCTTGAAGGTGTGGTCGTACTGCTTGGAGATGGTGTCCTTGGTGGCGAACCACAGGTCCTGTTTGGTGTCAATGGCGTACTGGAAGCAGGAACGGGCGAAGGAGGCGATGGAGCTGTCCTTGTTGTACTGCCCCTGGAGCACGCCGGAGCACTCAAAGTCGTAGACGGTCTGGCGGAATTCCTCCTTCCCGTCCGCGCCGGTGAACACCAGCTCGGCCCTGCCGGGGCCGGGCACCCGGTACTCGGTGCACCTATAAACGTCGCCGTAGGCGTGGCGTGCGATGGTGATGGGATGCTTCCAGGTCTTGACCACCGGGGAGATGCCCCTGACCATGATAGGGGCGCGGAACACGGTGCCGTCCAGGATGGCGCGGATGGTGCCGTTGGGAGACTTCCACATCTGGGAGAGCCGGTACTCCTCCACCCGCTGGGCGTTGGGGGTGATGGTGGCGCACTTGACCGCCACGCCGTACTTCTTGGTGGCCTCGGCGGAGTCCACGGTCACCTGGTCCTTCGTCCGCTCCCGCTCGGGCAGGCCCAGGTCGTAATACTCGGTTTTCAGGTCGATGTAGGGCAGGAGCAGCTCGTCCTTGATCTGTTGCCACAGCACGCGGGTCATCTCGTCCCCGTCCATCTCCACCAGCGGGGTAGTCATCTGAATCTTTTCCATGGTCTCCTCCTCGGTTGGTTTTGTCGCATTTCCTGGGCCAAATTATACCCCTATCCGGCAAAAATGGCAAGGGATTCCGTGTGTTTTGCCTCTTGTCCCGCCCGGGTTGGATCGGCTATACTGGAACACAGCCACAAAGAGAAAAGAGGATTGTCCCGTGTTCAGCAAGCAGGCCCTGCGCAGGCTCATTCTGCCCTTAATTATCGAACAGTTTCTGGCCGTCATGGTGGGCATGGCGGACATCATGATGGTCTCCTCCGCCGGAGAGGCCGCCGTCTCCAGCGTGGCGCTGGTGGATCTCATCAACGTCCTGATCATCAATATCTTTGCCGCCCTGGCCACCGGGGGCGCGGTGGTGTGCGCCCAGTCCATCGGCGCCCAAAACCTGGAGCGGGCCAACCGGGCAGCCAACCAACTTCTGTATATCGTCACCGCCGCTGCCCTGGGAATCATGGTTCTGGTGCTTTTCTGCAAGGCAGGGCTGCTGGGCCTGCTGTTCGGCCAAGTGGAGCCGGAGGTGATGGAGGGGGCCGTCACCTACTTTGTCATCTCCGCCCTTTCCTACCCCTTCATCGCCGTCTACAACGGCTGCGCCGCCCTGCTGCGGGCCATGGGCAACTCCAAGGCCTCCATGTGCGTCTCCGCCTACATGAACGGGCAGAACATTGCGGGCAACGCTGTCTTTGTGTTCGTGTTCCACCAGGGTGTGGCGGGCGTGGCCCTCTCCTCCCTGCTGTCCCGCATCGCGGCCGCCGGACTCATGCTGGCCCTGCTCCACGGCCGGCGCAACCCCGTGCGGGTGTCCGGCCTGCTCCGCTTCCGATTCGAACCGGCGGTCATGGCCCAGATTCTCCGCATCGGCGTGCCCAACGGCCTGGAAAATAGCTTCTTTCAACTGGGCCGGGTGCTGCTGGTAAGCCTGATCTCCACCTTCGGCACGGCCCAGACCGCCGCCAACGCCGTGGCTAACAACATCGACAATTTCGGCGTCATTCCCGGCCAGGCCCTGGGCCTTGCTCTCATCACCGTGGTGGGCCAGTGCGTGGGGGCCGGGGACTGGGATCAGGTGCGCTCCTACACCAAGCGGCTGGTCAAGCTCACCTACCTGTGTACCTGGGGGCTCAACGCTGCGCTGCTGCTGGGTCTGCCCCTCATCCTGCGCCTCTACAGCCTGACGCCAGAGACCCAGTGGTACGCCGCAGTGCTCATCTTCATCCACAACGGCTGCGCAATGCTGTTTTGGCCCCTGGCCTTCACCATGCCCAATGCTCTGCGGGCCGCCGGTGACGTGAGGGTGCCCATGGTCATTTCCATCACCTCCATGCTTGTGGTGCGGGTGGGAGGCAGCTATCTGCTGGGCCTCCACTTCGGCCTGGGCGCCATCGGCGTGTGGCTGGCCATGGTGGGGGACTGGGTCGTTCGGCTCATCTGCTTCGTGCTCCGCGCCCGAAAAAAGCTGTGGCTGGAGCACCGCTGAATACGCGCACCCGAAGCCATTCGGGTGCGCGTTTTCTTTACCAGAGGTCCAGCGCGTACTGCATGCCCAGGCTCACTGCCGTGATGGCCGCCCAGCAGCACAAGCCCATCAGAATGGGTCTGCCGCCGGTCCTGACGAGTTTGATCAGATCGGTATTGAGCCCAATGGCCGCCATGGCCATGATGATGAAGAACTTGGACAGCTCCTTAAAAGGAGCAAAGGCCGCTGCGTCCACTCCTGCCAGGGACGCCCCCGTAGTAATCAGGGAAGCCAGCATGAAGAACAGGAGGAAGAAGGGGAACACCCGCCGGAGAGAGAAGCTTCCCTCCCCCGCGCCGCCTGCCCGCCTGGCCCGGGCGGTGCGCCGGAGAGCCAGCGCAAGGGTGATGGGGATGATGGCCAGAGTGCGGGTGAGCTTGACAATGGTGGCGGTATCCAGGGTGTTGGCCCCGGGGTGCATTCCGTCCCAGGCCGCGGCAGCGGCCGTGACGGAGGAGGTATCATTCACCGCCGTGCCGGCAAAGAGTCCGAAGCCCTCGTTTCCTAGACCCAGCAGGCCGCCCAGGGTGGGGAACAGGAGGGCGGCCGCCACATTGAACAGGAAGATGACCGAGATGGACTGGGCGATCTCCTCGTCGTCCGCGCCGATGACCGGGGCGGTGGCCGCGATGGCGGAGCCGCCGCAGACGGATGAGCCCACTCCCACCAGGGTAGAGATGTTGGAGGGGATATGCAGCAGCCTGTGCAGAAGGAAGGACACCACCAGGGAGGTGGTGATGGTGGACAGGATGATGGGCAAGGACTGAATGCCCACCTTGGCGACCTCCGACAGATTCAGTCCGAAGCCAAGCAGGATCACGGCATATTGCAGGATTGTTTTTGATGTGTAGGCGATGCCCGCCTGAGCCCGGCCCTTATCCCGGACAAGCAGGGCGATGGCCATGCCCGCCAGGATGGCGAACACCGGCCCGCCGATGACCGGGAGCGCCCGGCCCAGCATCCAGCAGGGAATGGCGATGCACAGGCACAGCAGCAGCCCGGGCCCTCTCTCGTTCCAGTGCTTCATGTCATACTTCCTCTCTTTCTGATGGGTTCCCCTATCATACCGTAAAATTTCCATCAGGTAAAATGATACTTATTTATTTTTCTATAAGAAATATTTATTGCTTCTTTCCCCCGTTTCCTCCCTTGCCCCCGGAGCGCTTTTCCTGTATAATGTGGTACAGTATTGCGCAACTGCGTGGAAAGGGAGCCTTTTTATGCTGCAAACGGTCATTCCACAGGGGTACGCCCCCTGTCTGAACCTCTATGACACTCAAAAGGCCATTGGCCTGCTCAAGCGCCTGTTTGAGGATACGCTGGGCGGCGCGCTGCACCTGCGCCGGGTCTCCGCCCCCCTGTTTGTGGAGGCCTCCACCGGCCTGAACGACGATCTCAACGGCGTGGAGCGGGCCGTCTCCTTCGACATTCCCGACGCCGGGCGGGACGCACAGGTGGTCCACTCCCTGGCCAAGTGGAAGCGGATGGCCCTCTACCGCTACCAGTTCTCCGTGGGTGAGGGCCTCTACACCGATATGAACGCCATCCGCCGGGACGAGGAGCTGGACAACCTGCACTCCGTCTATGTGGATCAGTGGGACTGGGAGAAGATCATTGCCCCCCGGGACCGGAACGCCGACTATCTCCGGCAAACCGTGCGCACCATTGTCTCTGCCATGGCAGAGACCCAGCACACCCTGCGCTCGGTCTTTCCCCAACTCACCGCTCTTCCTCCGCTGGGGACGGAGGTCTCCTTCGTCACCACCCAGGAGCTGGAGGAGCTCTGGCCCGACCGCTCCCCCAAGGAGCGGGAGGATGCCTGGGTGAAAGAGCATCCCGTCACCTTCCTGATGGGCATCGGCGGCGCGCTCAAGTCGGGCCGCCCACACGACGGCCGGGCCCCCGACTACGACGACTGGACCCTCAACGGGGATATCCTGGTGTGGAACCCAGTGCTGGAGCGGGCTTTTGAGCTGTCCTCCATGGGCATCCGGGTGGACGCCGCCGCCCTGGACCGTCAGCTCACCCTCGCCGGGTGCGAGGCACGGCGGGAGCTTCCCTTCCACAAGCTGCTGCTGGAGGGCAAGCTGCCCCTCACCATCGGCGGCGGCATCGGCCAGTCCCGCCTGTGCATGCTCCTGCTGGGCAAGGCCCACATCGGCGAGGTACAGGCCAGTGTCTGGGATGAACAGACCATCCAGGCCTGCCGCGACGCCGGGGTGATTCTGCTCTGACGCCGATTGGGCCTTGCCCAGGCCCGCGCCTTTGGGCGCGTCCAAGCGTTTTGCTCTGCAAAACCTTGATGCCGGGGCGATTCATTCGCCCCGCGCAGATAAAATCTGCGGGGTCCCCGCCCGGCCACGGCCGGGC
>NZ_JH417755.1 GCF_000239295.1 Flavonifractor plautii ATCC 29863 | reverse complement strand
TTCACCGTCCAATATGTTTGACAAACCTACAGGGTTTCAAAATTACCCGCGGGAAACTGCCAGTAAAAAGCGGAGCCCCGCCGTCAGCAGGGAGGCCCCCAGGCCGGTGTAGAACACGGCGATGAAGCCCTCCGGCGCCAGTCCGCTGGCCCGAAGGCCGATGCCGAAGGCTATCATAAATACCATGATCAAAAATGATTTCCCATCAAAAAACTGCCAGAACCACTTCCGCTCCGTGCCGTACCCCAGTATGCGCGCGGTGTGCCGCTGAACCAGCTTTCCGAACACCATGCCCTGAAACAGCCCGAAGACCAGCGCAGAGAGCGCCAAATTCCACAGGGTTACATGTCCGGGGTAAGCCAGCAGCCCGATGCGCAGGATGTTGAAGCCTGCCGCCCCCCACACCAGCCCCGCCAGCAAAAGCAATGTTTCTTTTTTTACCATGGTAAGTTCCTCCTCATTATGAACATTGTTCATTTTATGTGCAAAACAGGGCGCGGGTTCCCGCGCCCGTCTCAGCGGTAGAGCAGCCTGCGGAGCACCTGCTCCAGCCCCTCACAGTTGTCCGCGCCCCGGCTCATCTGCCCCAGCAGGCTGTCCAGCACGAAAGCGGCAAGCTGCTCCCTGGAAAAGGAAGCATCAAAGGCGGACGGCCGCACTGCACAGTCCGCCTCCAGCGCCTCCAGCAGCGTCTGGCGGACGCGCCCGAGGGCCTCCGCCATGGTTCGCCGGCCCGCGCTCCGCCCCTCGGGCAGGAAGCCCGCCGCATGTCCCTGGAAAAAGCCCGGATATTCCCCGGCTCCGCTCTGAATGCGGTGGAACAGCCAGTGGACGTAGGCCGCAAAGCCGTCCCGGGGCGCCTCCCCCTCCGGCGCGGACAGAATCTGCATCCAGATCTCCTCCACTGTTGCGGCCAGCAGCTCCGTCTTGCCGGAAAAATAGTTGTAGACCGAGCCCACGGAGACCCGGGCCTCGGCCGCCACCGCGCGGATGCTCAGCCCGCCTAGGCCCTGCCGCCGGGCGACCGTCCGGCTGGCGGCCAGAAGCGCCTGCCGGGAGGTGACCACAGTATTCATGCACACACGCCCCCATTCTGAACACCGTTCATTTTAACAGATCCCACCCGTTTGTCAACGGTATAAAACTTCATGCGCGCAGGGCGCGCCATGAAAAGATGCGGCGGCCCGGCGCCAGGCTACCCTGCTGTTGCATAAAAATGCCCGCCGCAGGCAGAACCTGCGGCGGGCGTACAGATGATGCACAGGGACGGCCGGCGCTTACAGATAGCTCTTGAGCTTCTCCACCATGTCGGTGTACTCCCAGGGCAGATCCACGTCGGTGCGGCCGAAGTGGCCATAGGCGGCGGTCTGCTCGTAGATGGGGCGGCGGAGATTCAGGTGCTCGATGATCTTGGCCGGGCGCATGTCGAAGCACTCGTTGACGATGGCGGAGAGCTTCTCCTCGTCCAGCACGCCGGTGCCGTAGGTGTCCACCAGAACGGAGACGGGGTGGGCCACGCCGATGGCGTAGGCCAGCTCGATCTGGCACTTGCGGCACAGGCCGGCGGCCACCAGGTTCTTGGCGATGTAGCGGGCCATGTAGGCGGCGGAGCGGTCCACCTTGGTGGGATCCTTGCCGGAGAAGCAGCCGCCGCCGTGGGCCGCGGAGCCGCCGTAGGTGTCCACGATGATCTTGCGTCCGGTCAGGCCGGTGTCGCCCACGGGGCCGCCCACCACAAAGCGGCCGGTGGGGTTGACGTAGAACTTGGTGTCCTTGGTGATGTACTGGGCGGGGATAATGGGCTTGATGATCTCCTCCACCACGGCCTCCCGCAGGTCCTTCAGGGCGATGTCGGGGTCGTGCTGGGTGGACACCACGATGGCGGGGCAGGAGAGCACCTTGCCGTCGTCGCCGTACTCCACGGTGACCTGGCTCTTGCCGTCGGGGCGCAGCCAGGAGAGCTTCCCGCTCTTGCGCACGTCGGTGAGCTGGCGGGCCAGCTTGTGGGCCAGGTCGATGGGGGCGGGCATCAGCACATCCGTCTCGTCGCAGGCGTAGCCGAACATCATGCCCTGGTCGCCGGCGCCGATGAGATCGGCCGCGTCGGTGCCGCCCTCCTGGTGCTCATAGGACTGGTTGACGCCCATGGCGATGTCGGGGGACTGCTCGTCGATGGCGGTCATCACCGCGCAGGAGCGGTAGTCGAAGCCGTAGGCCGGATCGGTGTAGCCGATGCGCTCCACCGTGCGGCGGACGATGGAGGGAATATCGGTGTAGTGCTTGGTGGTGATCTCGCCCATCACGGTGACAATACCGGTGGTGGTGAAGGTCTCGCAGGCCACGTGGGCGGTGGGGTCGTGGGCCAGAATGTCGTCCAGGACGGCGTCAGAGATCTGGTCGCAGACTTTGTCGGGGTGTCCCTCGGTGACGGACTCCGAGGTAAACAGACGCTTTGCCATAATGTAGTTCCTTCCTTTCTCACTCGGGCACGAAAAACGCGCCCCGCCGGATGGCGGAGCGCGTGGTGCTCATCCATCCTCATCTTTCGATTTCCTCGCCGGATTTGGCACCTTGCATTGCAGGTTGCCGGGTTTCATCGGGCCGTTCCCTCCACCGCTCTCGATAAGGCATATTCAATTGACTGTAGCTATTCTATCGACTTTTTTCCCGATATGCAATAGACAAAACAGGGGCTTTGTATAGCGCCGGCGGGGGCGCCGTTGTGCAAGCCGCCGGATTTACACAGGGGACGCCGTCCCCCTGCGCGGAGAGGCCGTCACGCCTTCCAGCCGTTGAGGTACTCCTCCTGCTCGGGGGTGAGGGCGTCGATGGACAGGCCCATGGCGGCCAGCTTGACCCGGCCGATGGCGTCGTCGATTTCGGCGGGCACCTGGTAGACCTTCTTCTCCAGGCCGTCCCGGTGCCTGACCAGCCACTCCAGGGCCAGGGCCTGGACGGAGAAGGACATGTCCATAATCTCGGCGGGGTGGCCGTTGCCGGCGGCCAGGTTGACCAGCCGCCCCTCGCCGATGACGTTGAGCACCCGGCCGTCGGGCAGGGTGAAGCCCTCGATGTTGTCCCGGCGCAGCTCCCGTTTGACCGCCATGGCCGCCAGGCCCGCCACGTCCACCTCGCAGTCGAAGTGGCCGGCGTTGGTGAGGATGGCGTTGTGCTTCATCACTGCGAAGTGCTTCGGGGTGATGACGTCCTTGCAGCCGGTGACCGTGACGAAGATGTCGCCGTACTTGGCGGCCTCGTCCATGGGCATGACCCGGAAGCCGTTCATGGTGGCGTCCAGGGCCTTGAAGGGGTCCACCTCGGTGACGATGACGCTGGCCCCCATGCCGGCGGCCCGCATGGCCACCCCCTTGCCGCACCAGCCGTACCCGGCCACCACCACGGTCTTGCCCGCCACCACCAGGTTGGCGGTGTGCATGATGGCATCCCAAACAGACTGGCCGGTGCCGTACTTGTTGTCATAGTAGTGCTTGGCCTTGGCGTCGTTGACGGCCATCATGGGGCAGGGCAGGATGCCCTCCCGCTCCCGGGCCTTGAGGCGCAGGATGCCGGTGGTGGTCTCCTCGCAGCCGCCGATGAGGTGCTCGCCCAGGTCGGCGCACTTGCCGCCCAGCAGGTGGATCAAATCGCCGCCGTCGTCCACGATCAGGTGGGGCTTGAACTTGAGGGTCTCGATGAGGAGGTTCTCATACTCCTCCCCCATGGCGCCGTGGATGCCGAAAGTCTCCACGCCCATGTCGGCCAGTCCGGCGGCCACGTCGTCCTGGGTGGACAGGGGGTTGGAGCCGGTGAGGCGCACCTCCGCCCCGCCCTTGGCGAGCACATAGCCCAGGTTGGCGGTCTTGGCCTCCAGGTGGACGGACACCGCCACCCGCAGGCCGGCGAAGGGCTGCTCCTGCTCGAAGCGGGCCTCAATGCCGCCCAGGGCGGGCATGAAGTCCCGCACCCAGTTGATCTTCCGGCGGCCGGCCGGGGCCAGGTTCTGATCCTTTACAATACTCATGCTGTTCCTCCTTGCGGGGCGGCCGCCGAGGGGCTGGGTCCGTCCCAGAAATCCAATGTCAGAAGGGGCTTGCTCCTGCGGAACTCCTGCACACGCCGGTGAATGGCCTCCAGCTGCTCCAGGCTGGCCGGCTGCTCCGGTCCGTAGGCCGGGCAGGTAAAAAACCAGCAGAATTTGGCTCCGGTGGCAATGACCCGGTCATAATAGAGTTCGGTGGCCACCCGCTCTGCGTTCTCCGCTGTGCAGCGGCAGGCCACGCCGAAGGGCAGCTTGTACCGCCGCAGCAGGGCCGCGGCCCGTGTGGCGTCGGCGCCGTCCTCGTCCACCTGAATGGCGGGGAACAGGTTGCGCACCCGCAGCAGATCCGCGCACAGTTCGCCGGTAATGAACCGGGGCGGCGTGAAAGCGGCGAACACGCAGTCGGTGTGCTTGTTGCACAGGGCAATGGTCTCCTGCTCCCGGGCCAGAGGGTTGCCGCCGCTGAAGATAAAGAGATGACAGCCCCGCCCCTTCCGGGCCTCAATCTCCTCGTCCAGGCTGTCGAACTCCATATAGGGCCGCACGCCGTAGATGGACGCGCCGCAGCCGCGGCAGCCCATCTCGCAGGGAAAGGAGGGGTCGATGATCACCGCCCAGGGGGCGCGGCCGTTTCCCAGTTCCCCCGCCGCGTTGCGGCTGGGCCAGTCCATCAGCCCGGCGTGAATCACAAAGTTCTCAAAAATCTTTTTCAGTACCCGGCTGTCGATATCGGTATACATGCTCTTGATGAGGCGGTGCCAGTTGTTGCCGGGGTCACTCATGGCCCTGTGAAACAGCTCCCGGTAGGGTGAGGCCAGCCGCTCCCCCGTGTATTTATCCAACCAGTCCATCAGCTTGGGAAGGTTGGCGTCCGGGTCCCGCTCCAGGTAGTCCAGGGCCTTGGAGATGCCGAAGGCCCTGAGTCTGGCCGGCAAGCTCATGAATCTGCACGCTCCTTTCCCACGGACGATTTTTATAATTGTATCATAATGCATCCATCGCCGCAACGCCATAGACAAAACTGCGGTTCCTGTTGGAATTTCAGACACAATGGCAAGAGTGTCTAACAGCCGGCGTTGACAAGCCCCGCAGTTCCGGGATATACTGAACTGATTTCATCTCAGATTTTCTAGGAGTGAGCGCCATGCGCACCGGACTCATCACCTTTCATTTCGCCCACCACTACGGGGCACAGCTCCAGGCACTTGCCACCATGCGGGCCATCCAGTCCCTGGGGCACGACTGCGAGATCATCGACTACCGCCTGCCCCACACCACCCGCACCAACCAGCTTTTCAAAAAGAGCGGCGGCGTGCGCGGCATGGCCTCCGATGCCCACACCGCCCTCCACTACGGGGCGTTCCAGCGCCGCTTCCGGCGCTTCGAGGCCTTTGTGGCCGAGGAGATGTCCCTCTCCCCCCAGCGGTACACCGCCTTCGAGCAGCTCCGGGCCGACCCGCCCGCCTACGACGTGTATGTGGCGGGCAGCGACCAGATCTGGAACCCCTATATCTTCCAGGACAAGCAGTTCGACCCCCCCTTCCTGCTGGGCTTCGTCCGGGAGGGCCGCCGCATCGCCTACGCCCCCAGCCTGGGAGTGCCTGAGCTGCCGGAGGACAAGGCCGAGGAGCTGCGCCGCTTTCTGACTCCCTTCTCCGCCCTGTCCGTGCGGGAAAAGCGGGGGCAGGTTCTGCTGCGGGAGGCTGCCGGGCGGGACGCCCGGGTGGTGCTGGACCCCACCCTCCTCCTCACCGGCGAGGACTGGGGAGAGCTGGCCGCGGCCCCCAAACGGCAGGGGCCCTATATCCTGTGCTACTTTGTCTCCGACCCCGGCGAGGCGGCCCCCTACGCTTTGGCCCTGTCGGCGCGCACCGGTTGGCCCATCGTGCAGCTCGCGGGGGCCCGGCGGAAGATCGACGGGGCGGCCGAGCTGGTCTTTGACGCCGGCCCCCGGGAGTTTTTGGGCCTGTTCCGGCACGCCTCCGCCGTGGTGACCAACTCCTTCCACGGGGCGGCCTTCTCCCTCCAGTTTCAGAAGGACTTCTTCACCTCCATGTCCCCCAGGGAGCGGGCGGAGCCCACCTTCTCCCGCATCTACAGCCTGCTCTCCCGGCTGGGCTGTGCCGACCGCATCCTGGGCCTGGACACCACCGCCCCGGTGGACGCCCCCATAGACTACGGCGCGGTGTACGAGAAGCTGGCGGCCGCCCGGGCCGACTCCCTGTCCTATCTGGGGGCCGCCATCGAGGGCGCCCCCCTGCCCGCGGAGGAGCCGGAGCCCCAGGCCGCCCCCCGTCCGGTGCTGTGCAGGGCGGAGGACTGCACCGGCTGCACCGCCTGCGCGTCGGTTTGTCCGGTGAACGCCATTGCCATGGAGCCCGACCATGAAGGCTTCCTGCGGCCCGTCATTGGGGAGCGGTGCATCCTGTGCCGCAGGTGCGAGCATACCTGCCCCATCCTCCACCCCCCGGTGCCCGGCCCCGCCCCGGCGGCGGCCCACGCGGTCTGGAACCGCGACGGGGCCGAGCGGACAGCCAGCTCCTCGGGCGGCTTCTTCTCCCTGCTGGCCCGCCATGTGCTGGAGCAAGGGGGCGCGGTGTTCGGCGCGGCGCTGGACGAGGACATGACCGCCCGCCACGTGTGCGCCCGCACGGTGGACGAGCTGGCCCCCATGCGGGGCTCCAAGTACGTCCAGAGCGATCTGGGCGGCAGCTTTTCCCAGGTCAAGGCGCTGCTGGAGGAGGGGACGGCGGTGCTCTTCTCCGGCGTGCCCTGCCAGGTGGACGGGCTCAAACGCTACTTGGGGAAGGACTACCCCAACCTGCTCACCTGTGATCTGGTGTGCCACGGGGTGCCCTCCCCGGCGGTCTTCCGGGCTTACCTGGACGGCCTGGAGGCCGCCCGCGGCTCCAAGGTTGTCTCGGTGCGCTTCAAGGACAAGTCCCACGGCTGGTCTCACCCCTGGTTCACCGCTCAGTTTGCCGATGGGAGCGTCTATACCGAGGACTTCAACCGCACCGGCTATGGCCGGGGCTTCGGGATGCAGCTCTTCCTGCGCCCCGCCTGCGCCCGGTGCCGGTACACCTCCACCAGCCGCCCCGCCGACTTCACCCTGGCCGACTACTGGGGCCTGGACGAGAAGCTGGCCCTGCCGGTGGAGCGGGACAAGGGGGTCTCCATGGTGCTGGTGAACTCCGCCCGGGGGCAGGCTGTGTTCGATGCCCTCTCCCCCCGGTTCGGCCAGGTGGAGCGCCCCCTGGCCGAGGCGGTGGCGGGCAACCCCCGGCTGGCCTCCCCCCTGAAGGCCAACCCCCGCCGGGCCGCCTTCTTTGCCGCCTTCGCGGCCCTGCCCTTCGCCGAGGTGGAAAAGCGCTTTCTGGCCCTCCCCTCCCTGCCCTACCGGGCGGCGGCCAAGGTGCTCACCCCGGCCATGAAGGAAAAAATCCGCAAGCTGCTGAAATAACGGCGGCGAAATGTTTACAATTTATTCGGGAATTTTTCCCGGCCGTCTGGTACACTACTTTGTACGTCACAACGGGGCGGGCATTCCGCCCAACGGGAGGTAACTTCACTTGAGTGCAATTCAACGCTGGCTGGACCGGTTCTGCTACAAGCACCCCCGGTTCGGCATACCCAACCTGATGTTGGTCATTGTGGTCGGCAATGTACTTGTCTGGCTGATGGATCAGTTCAGCTACGGCGTGTCCCTGTCCGCCCTGCTCGCCTTCTCGCCGTACTACATTCTGCACGGACAGATCTGGCGCATCATCACCTTTGTCTTTGTCCCACTGGACAGCAACCTCTTCTTCCTGGCCGTCTCTCTTTACTTTTACTATATGATCGGCTCTGTGCTGGAGCGGGAGTGGGGTACCGCTAAGTTCAATGTGTTCTATGGCCTGGGTGTCCTGCTCAACGTGGTGGTCGGTTTCCTGCTCTACGCGGTCACCGCCCCTCTCTATCCCTCCCATCTGCTCCCGCTTCTCACCACCGCCAGCATGACCTACGTGAACCTCTCCCTGTTCTTTGCCTTCGCCACCCTGTATCCAAACATGCAGGTGCTTCTTTTCTTCATCATCCCCATCAAGATCAAGTGGCTGGCGTGGATCGACGCGGCCCTGTTCGGCTGGAGCGTCCTCAGCAGCCTCTTTGGCGTCTTTACCTCCGGCCTGGCCGCCCTCCCCGGCGTCATCATCCCCCTGGTTGCCATTCTGAACTACTTTATCTTCTTCTGGGACAATTTCCTCCAGCTCTTCGGCCGGGTCAAATACCAGACCTCCCGCCAGACCGTCAACTTCAAGAAGGCCACCAAGCAGGCCCAGCAGCAGAAGGGCTATATCCACAAGTGCGCCGTCTGCGGCAAGACCGACACCGACTACCCCAACGAGGAATTTCGTTACTGCTCCAAGTGCAACGGCTATTACTGCTACTGTTCCGAGCACATCCACAACCACGTTCACATACAATAAAAAAGCAACGCGGCGGGCGGCCTGAAGGCCGTCCGCC
>NZ_JH417754.1 GCF_000239295.1 Flavonifractor plautii ATCC 29863 | reverse complement strand
TTCACCGTCCAATATGTTTGACAAACCTACAGGATTTTGATTTCCAGCATTCTGTTTTTACTGTTCCTGGAAAAACGGCGGCTCCTCACCAGCTCACTTCGCAATCAGGTTGACCAGCTTATTGGGTACCAGAATGGTCTTGACCAGCTTCTTGCCCTCGGTGAACTTCTGCACCTTGGGATCGGCCAGGGCGGCGGCCACCACGGCCTCCTCCCCGCTGTCCACGGGGACGGTGATGGTGCCGCGGAGCTTGCCGCACACCTGCACGGCCATATTCACCTCGGCGTCCACGGTCTTGCTGGCGTCGTAGGCGGGCCAGCTCTGCTGGCAGGCCATGCCGCCCTTCTCGGCTGCAAAGCCCAGGGTCTCCCACAGCTCCTCCACCATGTGGGGGGCAAAGGGGGAGAGCATGAGCAGCAGGGCGGCGTAGTCGCCCTTGGAGCAGCCGTTCTGGTAGAAGTCGTTCACCAGGGCCATCAGGGCGGCGATGGCGGTGTTGAACTTCATGGCCTCGATGTCGTCGGACACCTTCTTGATGGTCTTGTGCACCGCGCTCTCGTTGGCCTTGGAACAGCCGGCCTCCTCCGTGAGGTTCTCCGCCAGGTTCCAGACCCGGTCAAGGAAGCGCTTGCAGCCCTTGACGGCGTTGTCGCTCCAGGCGGCGGCCTTTTCAAAGTCGCCGATGAACATGATATACAGCCGCATGGTGTCCGCGCCGTACTGGGCCACCACGTCGTTGGGGTTGATGACGTTGCCGCGGCTCTTGGACATCTTCTCGCCGCCCTCGCCCAGGATCATGCCGTGGGAGGTACGCTTTTTGTAGGGCTCCTTGGTGGGCACCACGCCGATGTCGTACAGGAACTTGTGCCAGAAGCGGGAGTAAAGCAGGTGCAGGGTGGTGTGCTCCATGCCGCCGTTGTACCAGTCCACGGGGCTCCAGTAGTCCAGGGCCTCTCTGGCGGCCAGGGCTTTCTCGTTGTGGGGGTCCATATAGCGCAGGAAGTACCAGGAGGAGCCCGCCCACTGGGGCATGGTGTCGGTCTCCCGCTTGGCGGGGCCGCCGCAGCAGGGGCAGGTGGTGTTCACCCAGTCGGTCATTTTGCTCAGGGGGGACTCGCCGTCGTCGGTGGGCTCGTAGGAGTCCACCTCGGGCAGCAGCAGGGGGAGCTGCTCCTCGGGCAGGGGCTGCCAGCCGCACTTCTCGCAGTACACCATGGGGATGGGCTCGCCCCAGTACCGCTGGCGGGAGAAGACCCAGTCGCGCAGCTTGTAGTTGACCTTGGCCGCGCCGATGCCCTTCTCCTCCAGCCACTGGATCATGGCGGGGATGGCGTCCTTCACGGTCTTGCCGTTGAGGAAGTCGGAGTTGACCAGGATGCCGGTGTCGTCCTTGGCGGTGAAGGCGGCCTGCTGCACGTCCTCACCACCGGAGACCACCTCGATGATCTCGCAGCCGAACTTCTTGGCGAACTCCCAGTCCCGGTCGTCGTGGGCGGGTACGGCCATGATGGCGCCGGTGCCATAGGTGGAGAGCACGTAGTCGGAGATGAAGATGGGGATCTCCCTGCCGTTGACTGGGTTGACGCCCCGCACGCCGTCCAGGCACACGCCGGTCTTCTCCTTGTTCAGCTCCGTGCGCTCCAAGTCGGACTTGGAGGCGGCGGCCTTCTGGTAGTCGGTGACGGCGGCGGCGTTCTTCAGCGCGCCGGACTCCAGCCACTTGCGCACCAGCTCGTGCTCGGGGGAGAGCACCATATAGGTGGCGCCGAAGAGGGTGTCCGGCCGGGTGGTGTAAACCACGATGGCGTCGCCGGTGGTGGCCTGGAAGGTGACCTCGGCGCCGGTGGAGCGGCCGATCCAGTTCTTCTGCTGGGTCTTGACCCGCTCGATGAAATCCAGCCCGTCCAGATCGTCGATGAGGCGCTGGGCGTACTCGGTGATCTTGAGCATCCACTGGCTCTTCTCCTTGCGGATAACGGGGGAGCCGCAGCGTTCGCACACGCCCTCCACTACCTCCTCGTTGGCCAGCACGCACTTGCAGGAGGTACACCAGTTCACCGGCATGGTGGTCTTGTAGGCCAGACCGTGCTTATAGAGCTGGAGGAAGATCCACTGGGTCCACTTGTAGTAGCTGGGATCGGTGGTGTTGACCTCCCGGCTCCAGTCGAAGGAGTAGCCCAGCATCTGTAGCTGCCTGCGGAAATTCTCGATGTTGTCGTGGGTCACCTTGGCCGGATGGATGTGGTTCTTGATGGCGTAGTTCTCCGTGGGCAGGCCGAAGGCGTCATACCCCATGGGGAAGAGCACATTGTAGCCGTCCATGCGGCGCTTGCGGGCCACCACGTCCATGGCGGTGTAGGGCCGGGCGTGGCCCACATGCAGGCCCTGTCCGGAGGGATAGGGGAACTCCACCAGGGCGTAGAACTTGGGCTTGTCGCTGTGATTCCCGGTCTGATAGACTCCGGTTTCCTGCCATTTCTTCTGCCACTTCGGCTCAATGGCGGCAAAATCGTATTTCAAATCTCTCACGCTTTCTTTCGATCTGTCTCGTCCGCGACGGGCATATAATCTGTGATATTATAATCGAAAAGCGGCCGGTTTGCAAGGGGTGTGCTTGACTTTTCCCGCTTATCCAGATAAGATGGAGCCGACAAAGAAGGGAGCGTGTATGGACATGGGAAGCAGGCGCATGCAGATCGTCGGAATCGTCCTGGCCGTGCTGATGGCCGCCCTGCTGGCGGTCACCCTGTGGGCGTACCGCCCGGTCTCGCTGGCGGAGGCGGCGGACGCCCGCACCGGACTGGAGCCCAAGGTGGTGGTTGTGGTGCGCCTGGATGAGGTGGACGGGAATGGCACCTCCCATGAATATCAGGCGTACGCCCCCGCCCTGCTGGAGCAGATGGAGCTGCTAGTGGACACCGCCCGGCTCCGTCTGGTCCGGCGGAGCTCCACCGCCCCCCTGGACGGCATGTGTAAGATCGTCATCATCGGTGAGGATAACATCATCTGCTCCTTTGACTACAACCTTACAACCAACGCCATCTACATCGGGGACCGGATTTACGCGCTCCGCTCCACCCAGTCGGAGCCCCTCTCCGAGCTGGTTTCCGCCGTCTGCGGGGAGGTGTAGGACGTGGGCGTGCAATGGAAGTATCTCTGGCCGGTGCTGGTGCTGGCCGCCGCACTGACGCTCGGGCTGGGGGCCGCCCTCCGGTTTCTCCGCCCAGCCTCCCTGGGGGAGCGGATCAGCGTGGCGGAGGGCGCGTCCCTCCGGCAGGCAGTGGTGGAACACAGCGACGGCGGCGGGCATGGCTCCCACGAGAGCAGCGAGCCTGCTCTGCTGGCGGAGCTGTCCTCCCTGCTGGCGGACACCCGGCTGCGCTATGACGGGCTCACCGACGGCGGCGTCCCCGTCTCCCCCGCCGCCTATACCGTCACGGTCTATTCCGCCCCGGCAGAGGAGGGGCGCACCTTCGGCGTGGACAGCCAGGGGTGCGTCTACCAGGACAACCGGCGCTATTCCGCCTCCCCGGAACAGGCGGAGGAGCTGACGGCCCTCCTGGAGCGCATCTGCTCCTAAAGCCGTCCAGAGGCCGCCTCCTTCCATTCTACAGCAGCACGGCCGTCTCTCTTTACGAAATATATACTATACACATTTCCATCGAGGTAAGCGGCAAAAAGCGGCGGGCGGGGGAATTCCCCTCGCC
>NZ_JH417753.1 GCF_000239295.1 Flavonifractor plautii ATCC 29863 | reverse complement strand
ACCTACAAGCCTCATATAGACAAAAACAAAGGGGGGCCGGGAGTATCCGCGGCCCCTCTTTGTTTATCCCAGCTCGTTGATTTTCTTAGTGGCGGTGTGGTAGATGGGCTTCCACTCCACCTTCTGCACCAGTGCGGCAATGGAAATGGGAATGTAGGTAAACATAAAGATCGGGAAGGTGAGGACATACCCCAGCTTCTGCACCGGCGCGGCATCGATGTGACGCCACTCGGACAGCACCGTGATCAGCCCGTAGAACAGCAGGCCCACATAGAAATTCCACACGGCGGAGCCCATGAAGCCCACAGTCTCATGGATGATGCGGGTGGCCAGATAGGCCGGCTGGGTGAGGCAGGCGGCCAGGATCACGCCGTTAAAGAGAATCATCAGCAGGGTGAGCAGCATGCCGGGCGCCACCGTCACGAACATGTCGTAGCAGGAAGTGCCCAGGCGGCCCCGGCGGAAGCAGCCCTTCAGCAGGGGGAGGGTGTACTCCCGGTCCACCTGGTAGAAGCCCTTGGACCACCGCAGCCGCTGATCCCAGGACTGCCGGAAGGTGGTGGGCTGCTCGTCGTAGACCACCGCCTTGTCGCAGTAGCCGATCCTCTTGCCCTGGATGGCGCAGTCCACGGAAAACTGGATATCCTCGGTGAGCAGGTGGAAGGGCCAGCCGCCGTTGTCCTCGATGACCCGGGCGGACACCAGGAAGCCGGTGCCCGACACGTGGCAGTTGGTGCCCAGCAGGGTGCGGGGGAAGTTGAGGAACCGGGCCTCCCGCAGGAACCAGATGGAGTAGCCGGCGGAGATCCAGTTGGCCGCGAAGTTCTTGGAGTTGCGGTAGCAGGTCACCGCATCGTAGCCCTGGTCAAAGGTGCGGTTCATCTCGGCGACAAAATTGGCGTCCACCAGATTGTCCGCGTCAAAGACGAAGTAGCCGTCATAGCAGTCCTTCCCCTCCTCTTTGAGGCGGCGGAAGAGGTAGTCCATGGCGTAGCCCTTGCCCTTATGTACCTGGTCGAAGCGCTCGTACACGAACGCGCCGGCCCGGCGGGCCGCCCCCGCGGTGTCGTCGGTGCAGTTGTCGGCCACCACATAGAGATCCAGCAGCTCCTTTGGGTAATTCTGCCGGTTCAGACTCTCCAGCAGTTCCCCGATGCCCCCCTCCTCGTTGCGGGCGGATACGATCACGGCGAAGCGGTGCAGGCGGCTTGGCTGGTGCCGGTCCTGCCAGCGGCGGCGAACCAGTCCCACCACCACATAGAAGCCCTGGTACAGGTAGAGCAGGGTAAACAGAACCACCACAGCAAAATTGAGATGCTTGACAAGTTCCAACATAGTCATTCTTGTAATCCTCCATAGTTTGGGCGGATGGAGCACGCGCTGCGGGAGACGCCCCGTTTGCGCGTAGTGCCTATCATACCACGTTTCAAAAAGATTACAAGAGTGTTACATACCAATTAACAGATTATTAAGAAAAAGTTTTTATTTCTTTTATACAAATGTAAGGAACCGCCATGCTGTACTGACAGGATTCCCCAGTTCGTCACAGCCGCGCAGCGCCGGGGGCCCCCGGCGCCGCGCGTTTGCGATTGTTACATTTTCTCCGGGGCCGCCACGCCAATGAGGGCCAGGCAGTTGGCGATGACGGCGCGCACCGTGTCGGCCAGCTTGAGGCGGGCGGCGAGCACCGCCGCCTCCTCACCCTTGATACGGCAGGCATTGTAGAAGCGGTGAAACTCCCCGGCCAGGGTCACCAGATAGCGGTTGACGCCGGAGGGATCGTAATCCCGGGCGGCCAGGCGGATGACCTCGGGCAGTTGGGACAGGGTTTTGATAAGGGCCTTCTCCTCCGCCGTGGCGTAGAGGGCGGGGTCTACCGCCGCCGCGTCGGGCACGAGGTGTCCCTCCTCGGCCAGCCGGGCAATGAGGGAGCAGATGCGGGCGTGGGCGTACTGGACATAGTAGACCGGGTTCTCGCTGTCCTCCCGCACCGCCAGATCCAGATCGAAGTCCAGGGCGGAGGTGGAGGAGCGGGAGTTGAAGAAGAAGCGGGCGGCGTCCACGCTCACCTCGTCCAGCAGATCCCGCAGGGCGATGGCCTTGCCGGAGCGCTTGGACATGCGGACGGGCTGGCCGTCCTGGAGGAGATTGACCAGCTGCATCAGCACGATGATCAGCCGGTGGGAGCCGTCCAGGCCCAGGCCGTCCAGGGCAGCCTGGAGGCGGGCCACGTGGCCGTGGTGGTCGGCGCCCCAGATGTTGATGGCCTTGGAGAAGCCCCGCTGCTCCAGCTTGTTGCGGTGGTAGGCGATGTCGGCGGCGAAGTAGGTGTAGAAGCCGTTGGCCCGGCGGAGCACGTCGTCCTTCAGGTCGAGCTTGTCCACCTGCTCCTGGCTCTTGCCCTCGGCCAGGAACTTCTGCTTGAGCAGGGCGGTGGTGTTGAGCCACAGGGCCCCGTCCTTCTCATAGGTCCAGCCCTTGCCGGCCAGCAGCTCCACGGTCTCGGCCACATAGCCGCTGTCGTGGAGGGATGACTCCAGGAACCACTCGTCGTACTCGATCTTGTAGCGGCGGAGATCCTCCTTCATCTTGGGGATGTTGACGGACAGGCCGTACTCGGCCATGGCCGCCTGCCGCTCCTCCTCGCTCTTGTCCTTCCAGCCGGCGCCGTGCTGGTCGTAGAAGCCCCGGGCCAGCTCCTTGATGTCGTCGCCGTGGTAGCCGTCCTCGGGGAAGGGGACGTTCTCCTCCCCCAGCACCAACTGGAGATAGCGGGCGTCGATGCTCATGGCGAACTTGTGGATCTGGTTGCCCGCGTCGTTGACATAGAACTCCCGCCACACGTCGTAGCCCGCCCGCTCCAGCACGGCGGCCAGGGCGTCGCCCAGCACGCCGCCCCGGGCGTTGCCGATGTGCATGGGGCCGGTGGGGTTGGCGGAGACGAACTCCACCATCACCTTCTCGCCGCGGCCTTCGTCCACCGCGCCGTAGGTCTCCCCCTCAGCCTGGATGTCAGCGAGCACGCCGCCGTACCACTTGCTGCCCAGGGTAAAGTTCAGGAAGCCAGGGCCGGCGATCTCCACCTTGTCAAAAAAGGTCCCAGCCAGATCCAGATGGCTGACGATCACCTCGGCGATCTGGCGGGGGGCCTTGCGCAGGGCCTTGGCCCCGGCCATGGCGAAGGAGGAGGCGTAATCCCCGTGGGTGACATCCTTGGGAATCTCGATGGTGGCCTTGACCTCCGCGCCGGCGGGCAGCAGGCCCTCCGCCGCGGCCTTCTCATAGGCCGCCTGGGTCAGAGCGGCGACCTGCTCCCGGGCCGCCTGGATCATGTTGGACATGGTTCTATCTCCTTTTCGATTCATCTCTCTGTGTGCCGCGCAGCCGGCCGCCGCGCGGGATAGTCACTGCTTGATGGCCGGCCCCTTCTCCCGCACGTGGATGCGGAACAGGTTCTGGCCCGCCAGCGCGTGGTCGATTTCGATGGCGTAGTCGATCTCGATGCTGCCGCCCCTGGCGTCCAGCTCGGCCCGCATCTTGCGGGTGTTGATGCCTACGGACAGGGCGCCGTAGGGAGTATCGTACATGGACAGATGCCGCCGCCCCTCCTCAAAGACCATCTGGGAGTTGACCTCCCCCACCCGCAGGAGCGTGACCCGGTCCCGCTCGATCTGGAAGGTGGTCAGGGTGCCCTCCAGGCCGGTGAGCTCGCTCTCCTGATAGCTCAGGGTGTAGCCGTCATCCCCGTCGGGCTCCAGGCAGCCCTCCGTGACCAGCTCGATGGTGTCATCGCCCTGTGCCTCAAAGGACTGCTTTCCCTGGATGGAAATAATCACGTTGTTCTCCATGGTTGTTCCTTCCTTGTCCCACGTTCAAACTGCAAATTGCACATTATTATACCCAATGGAGCCTCAGATGTAAAGGGCTTTCCCCTCAATATTGGCTGATATCCACCTGCTCCACCGCCTGGGCCACATCCCAGCCCAGGAAAGTAGAGGCCAGGCGGGAGAAGTCCTCCTGCCGGTCGCTGACGAAGCAGCGGCAGCTCCCCCGCCCGGGCCCGGCCAGGGCGTCCCGCTCCCGCAGGCAGTCCGCCGCCGCCCGGGCGCCCTCGGCCCCGGAGTTGATGAGGCGCACCTCCGGTCCCATATAGGCCCCGATGACCTTCTCCAGCAGGGGGTAGTGAGTGCAGCCCAACACCAGGGTGTCCACCCCCGCCTCCTTCAGCGGGGCCAGGTACTCCGCCGCCACCGTCTCAATGACCACGTCGCCGGGGCGGAAGCGGCCGTTCTCCACCAGGGGCACGAAGAGGGGGCAGGGCTGGGCCAGCACCCGGGCCGCCGGGTTCTCCGCCCGGATGAGCCGCTCGTAGGCGCCGCTGCGGATGGACGCCTGGGTGCCGATGAGGCCGATGCTCCCGCTTCGGGTGGCCCGGGCCGCGGCGCGGGCCGCCGGGGCCACCACTCCCAGGACCGGGATGGGGTTCTCCGCCGCCAGCACGTCCAGCGCGGTGGTGGACACGGTGCCGCAGGCGATGACGATAGCCTTGAGATCGAAGGTGCGCAGGAAGGCCACGTCCTGCCGCGCGTATTTCACAATGGTCTCCCGGGAGCGGCTGCCGTAAGGTACCCGTCCGGTGTCCCCGAAATAGACGATATCCTCCTCCGGCAGCAGGCGGCACAGCTCCCGTACCGTGGTCAGCCCGCCCAGGCCGGAGTCGAACACGCCGATGGGTCTGTCATCCAAGGCGATTCCTCCTAATAAAAAGAGCGCAAATTTGTTATCTGTATAATGATATGCGAAAATTTACCGGAAGACAAGGGGCGTTTTCATGTTTTCCGACGCTCTCCCCGTTTGACATTTTGGCGGGGCTGACTATAATATGAGGTAGGGGATGGCCGTTCACGCCCCGCAACGTCATGACAGCGAGGAGGTTTCGTGTGATGAAGCTGGAACTGACGACCAAACAATTCCGGCGCCTGCTGGATATGGCCTATATCGGCAACTGGATTTTGAACTCCACCCGCGGCGACGACCGGTTCAAGGATTACGACGACGTGGAGAGCCTGCTCTTTGCCAAGGCCCGGGAGGAGGGCATGGGCGTGCTGGCCGAGGACTGGCAGGGCGAGGTGGTGCCCTCCCGCGCCTTTGCCGAGGGCGGCATCCACGAGGCGATCATGGAATATGAGAACAACGTGTTCTTCGATATCCTGGCCGAGGATCTGGCCCGCCGGGATATGGAGGACGCCTCCATCGACCAGAACAACTATGAGGAGCTGTCCAGCCGCATTGACGCCTATATTGCCGAGTTCGAGCAGCACGGTACTGACAACATTCTGGTGGACAGCGACCAGCTATAGGCCAGACACACAGGGGCGGCGAACCGCATACGCGGTTCGC
>NZ_JH417752.1 GCF_000239295.1 Flavonifractor plautii ATCC 29863 | reverse complement strand
ATTCAGATGTCCAATATGTATTGTAGTCCTACATCCATCTTTGGTCATAAAAAATCCTCCAATCTTGCCAGAGGCCGGAGGATGTGATATACTGTCTCCGATACCTCGTGGTTGCTTCACGTGGTGTCATGCCCTCGTCGATGTGTCCGCACCGGCGGGGGCGCTTTTTGTTGTGCTCCATTAAATTTATGAAACAAGGAAATGCATTGCTATCCAAAAAATCGTTATTGCGGAAAGCGCAGAAACCGTTGTCGCATTTATTTCCTCATCAAAGAGCCAGTAAATAAATATGTACCCAATTTCAAAACCCGCAAAAGCTAAAGCTACCCATTGGAACATCCCCGACCCCCACTTTCGTACTCGAGGTATTTGTTTCCAAAGATATCTATCGCATAGTTCTTAGCAATTTCATCTTGATTCTGCTGGCCTTGTAGTGTAAGTACGAGGTCAGCAATTTCTTTAGAATCAGCCTCAATGATGATCTTCACCCCACTTACCTCCTTCTCCGCCCCGTCAGGGGCGGGCGTCTTTTTCTCCATTGGTGCTATCTTTCTTCTTGCGTTTCCGTGTGGGTCTATCTCGGTACCCCTCGGCGTAACCAGCAATATAAAGTAACGCTTCTTTGGGGAGACCGACTAGGCGATCCGCAATAATCTGTGCGTCGGATACTCTATCGAGGTTTATGCTCATCGGTTCACCTCCTTCGCTTAACGATACTTTACCATAGTTTAACGAATAAGTCAACACTTTTTATTCGCCCAGCGAAGATTTTTGTTGACTTATTCACTTCGTTGTGATTTAATAAATATCAGACAGGAGGTGCAATAATGTGGAAACCATCAACGAAAGAATTGCGTGGTGTATAAAAGATGCCGGGATCAAAAAGGCTGAGTTTGCTCGTAGACTTAACCTTTCACAGCCGTTTGTTTCGGAGCTATGTTCTGGGAAAAACAATCCAAGCGACCGCACCATTGCCGACATCTGCCGTGAATTTAACATCTCCGAGCTCTGGCTGCGTACCGGGGAAGGAGAGCCCCATATCCAGAGGGACGAGGACGAGGAGTTCCTCGAAGTCATGGAGCAGATCCATATGTCTGATGATGATCTGATTAAGCGGATTATTAAGGCATATTGGTTTATGGAAGACGACGAAAAAGCCGCCATCAGAAAACTGATAGACGGCTTTACAAAAAAATAAGGCCCCGGTTTCCCGGAGCCTTTTTTATCACTTATTATGTAGTTTTTCGAGGACGAGGGCACGCGTAAGGAGTGATTTCAGATATGTTTCATTTCTGTTCCGCTCCATGACAAGTTCAATTTCTTTTTTAAGCATTTCAACTTTTTCTCCATTTGGCGTCATTTCGCGCCCTCCTCCCAATTTGTACCTTACCAATATTTTGGTCGGGAATTTTGCTCCCCTTGTTTATCATTATAGAACTTTAGTTCTATTTAAGCAATATGTGTTATCACCAAATTGTGGCAGCTTATTTTCTATATGCTAAGAGATTGCTTCGTTGGAAAAGGGCGGATTATTGGACTATTCTTATGATATGGTACACCAGCCCATGATTGCCAAACAGAACAGGAATCTAGCGACAGAATTGTAATAGGAGGATTTACATATGCTTGACGAAAAAGATTTGCAGGCAATCGCACAGTTGATGGAGAAGCAAAAACAGGACATCATGTCTGAAACGAAGGGCTTGTTGGAACAGCAGAAACAGGACATCATGCACGATGTAAAGGTTTTATTGGACACGGAGGTCACAACCCGATTTAACCTTTTGGCCGAGGGACAGCAGGCTATTATGGACGCCATCACGCCAAAAAGTGAAATCGAGGAACTGCGAAACGAAGTATCCGTGCTTAAGCTGGCGATCCGCACCATGAATCAGGAAATCGCCGAACTCAAAAAAGCGCAATAAAATACCGCCCCCGGTGCTACCAACACCAGGGACGGCTCACATAGGGGTGATAAGGTTTGGCCGCCATTATCACCCCTTTATTTTACCAGAATAGGGGGAAAAGTCAATGAGAAGAGCGAACGGAACCGGAAGTATTGTAAATCTTGGCCCAAACCGCAGAAACCGATACGCCGTTAGAGTGTCATATTTGGAGCGGCCCGGGCTGTGGAAGCAAAAGTATTTATCCTACCACAGAACTGCCAAAGAAGCACAGGAGGCCCTCGATAAATATTTGGCATCTAATTGTAGGTTTGTCAAACATATTGGACGGTGAA
>NZ_JH417751.1 GCF_000239295.1 Flavonifractor plautii ATCC 29863 | reverse complement strand
CGGCCCCGGCGCTTTCGAAAAGCGCCGGGGCCGGTGCCCGTCAAAAAGGTCTGTTGAACGCTTCCGGCCGGCCCAAATGGCTCTTTATCTGCGAAACAGCCAGTAGAGCGGTTCCCGGGCGACCGTCATGCCCACCTTTTTCTGGAGGGCCAGGGAGGGGGCGTTGTCGATAAGCACCTGGCCAAAGGCATACTGCCCCCGCTCCAGCGCCAGCCGCACCGCCCCCCGGAGCAGCGCTTCCCCCAGGCCCCGGCGGCGGTAGGCGGGCAGCACCTCCAGAAGGCCGATGGAGCCCTCGCTGTGGAAGCCCGCGAAGCCCGCCAGCGTCCCGTCCACGAAGGCCCCCAGCATACCGGCGCCGATGGCCTGCCGGATGTGCTCCAGGCCGCCGATATCGCTCTTGCTGTAGTGCTCACAGACGTAGGGGGCCCACTCCTCCCCCAAAAGGTGCAGCTCCCCGCCGAAGGCCGGCGCCTCCGGCGGCTCCGGAGCTGTCCAGGCGGCCTGGACGCACAGCTCCTCTTTCCACAGGCCGAAGCGGCCGGCCAGCTCGTCCCGGTACCAGAGGTCGTGGCCCACCAGCAGGTCACAGTCCGCAGGCAGCAGGGGGAGCATCCCATCCAGGGCGGCCCGGTCCCGGGCGGTAAGCATGTAGGCCCCCGACCCCCGGTCATAGAGCAGCACCCCGCCCTCCCCGGCGTAGAGCAGCTCCGCCGAGCCCCGTCGCAGCACCTCCAGCATGTTTAAGTAGAGCAGCCTATTTCGGTTCAGACAGGCCAGCGCGGTTTCGTTTAAAGACATGGCGCACCTCCTTATAAAGTGGCAGAGAGATGACGAAGCTGGTAAGCCGTCCGTTGCTCTCGCAGCGGATGTTCCCTCCGTGGCTCTCCACGATCTCCTTGGCGATGGCCAGCCCCAGCCCGGCCCCGCCGGTGCGGGAGGAGCGGGCGGCGTCCAGCCGGTAGAACTTCTGGAAGATGTTGGCCAGCTCCCCCTCGGGGATCTCCAGCCCCTCGTTTCGGATGGTGATCTCCGCCTGACGCCCTACGGTTTTGGCCTGAATGTCCACCCGGCCGCCGGGGGTGGAGTAGCTGACGGCGTTGCGCAGCACGTTATCGAAGACCCGGGCAAGTTTGTCCGGGTCTCCCAGCACCACTAGGTGGTGCTGAATTTCCACCGTGCACTGGAGCTGCTTCTCCGCAAAGAGGGGGTAGAACTCGTCGGCGAGCTGCTCCAGCAGCATGGACAGCTGGATGGGCTGGCGCTCCCCCGGCCCGCTGTCCAGATCCATCCGGGTGATGTCGAAAAACTCCCCCAGCAGTTCCTCCAGCCTCCGGGCCTTGTCCAGGGCGATGCCGGTGAACTTGGCCCGCTGGGCGGCGTCCAGGCCGGGATCGTCCCGCAGCAGAGTGAGGTAGCCCACCACCGAGGTCAGCGGGGTCTTGAGATCGTGGGCCAGGAAGGCCACCAGATCCCCCTTGCGCTGCTCGCTCTCTCTGGCCGCCGCCTCCCGCGCCCGGAGCTGCCGCTGGATGGCATTCAGATCCTCTTGGATGGGGGCCAGCTCCCGGGGCAGCTCCACCGGCTCCGCCTGGGCCTCCACCAGCCGGCGGGTGGCCGAGCGGATGTCGTCCAGCCAGCGGGTAAACCGGCCCATGGCCAGGTAGAAGGCGATGAGCATCAGCAGCATGGTACCCAGGGTGAGGATCTCCTGCTTGTTGTTGCGGATATAGCGCTGGTAGAGCTCCGCCGCCCCCTCCGGGCTCTGGCCGAACAGGGTGGTGGCCGCCCAGAGGAAAAAGCGGGCGAAGGGGTCCTGGAGCACCCCATCCACCACCACCTCCAGCAGAAAGATGCCCACGCCCCCCGCGATCAGGGTGCCCAGCACCACAAGCAGCAGCATTTTCAGCTTGAGGCGGGTATATTTTCCATCCAAGACGTTCTCCTCCTATGTCCCGTGTCCGGCCGCCGAGCGCTGCGCAAAGCGGAGCACCGACCAGGCCCCGCCCAGCAGCAGAACCTCCAGAAAGGCGGCAAAGCGCCACAGCACCAGCCCCACCGCCAGATGCCGGCCGAACAGGGGGCCCATGAACAGGTAGAAGCTCCCCTCCGCGCCGCCGGCGTTGCCTGGGAGCATGATGATGCGGGAGAGCACCAGCACCAGGCACTGGACCAGCACCAGCTCCCAGAAGGAGCCCCCTGTCAGACCCAGCCCCCGGTAGAGGAAGAAGGGAATGGCAAACAGGGCCGTGAGCTCCACAAACATGCCCGCGAACAGGCCCGCCAGCATCCGGCGGTTGCCCTTGAGGGCGCGGAGCTGTGCGCAGAACTCGTCCACCTTTTCCATGCCCTTGTCCACCATGCCCTCCCTGGCCATCACCTTCCAGTGGCGGGCGAGGAAGGTGAGGATGCGGCGGATCAGACGCTGAATAGGCTCCGGCCGCACGGCGGTAAAGAGGGCCAGCCCGCATAGAAACACGTAGAGGGCAATCAGCGCCCCCGCCCCCGCCACGGCGGGGCCCAGCCCCTCCCGCCGCCAGAACAGCTCATAGGCCAGGGCGGCCACTGCATAGCCGGTGTAAACCATGGTGTTGGCCACTGCCTTCCAGGTGTAGATGGAGGCGGTGTAGGTGGCGCTCATGCCCGCATCGTACATTAGCTTGAGCTGCACCGGCGCGCCGGCGGGGCCCAGCTTGTAATAAAACTCCCCAATATAGGCCGCATCAAAGCAGCCCGCCAACTTGACGGGACAGCCCGCCGAGCGGCCCATACCGTAAAAGATCAGCGCGTCCACGCTTTCGCTGAGGGGGACGCACAGGGCTGCCCCCAGCAGCCACAGGGGCTGGATGGAGGCCAGCAGGGCCCGCACATCCATAGTACGGGCCACATACACGATGAGCCCCGCCAGAATCGCGCCGCCGATGGACAGGCCGGCGATGGAGAAAATACGATTGAACAGGGCCTTCTTATTTTTCTTTTCCGTTGGGAACACCTTCTCCAGACAGGTTCAGTTGCTGCGGCGCAGCACGCCGCCGCACCGGCAGCGGTACCGCTCCGGGTGGTCCACCAGCGGGGAGCGGCGGCTCCGGCAAAACTCCTGCCCGCAGCGCTCGCACACCAGCCGGTAGCGCACCGGCCGCACATCCGCCACCCCCAGCGCCTCGCAGGTGCCGGTACGGGAGATGGCATAGCCGTAGGCCCCATTCATCCGTGCGGCGTACTCCTTCCAGAGGGCCCCATGGTTGCGGCAGCCGGGGCAGGTGTGGAGCACTTCGTGGGCCAGGGTCTGCATACACGCCCGCTCCTCCGCCTCCAGCAGCCGCTCGGACAGCTCAATCACATACTCCCCGCCCCGCCGGATGCAGCAGCCGAACCGGGTCACTGCCCGGCGGTTGACCGCCACGTGGGGGGAGATGCGGGCCGACACCGGGATACCGAGGGCTCTGGCCTGCTCCACCGCCCGGGCCAGCAGGGCGTCAAACTCATTCATAGGATGCCTCCATTTATACTAAAAATGATTGTACCACCCTTTTTCGGAAAAGTCACTAGCCGCCTTTGGCGGCGGGGTGGGTCACAGCATAGAATGGCCCGGGAGGTAATTGTCATGAAATACTGTTTTGACCCCTGCGGCTGTCCGCCGCCCTGCCCCCCATATCCGCCCTGTCCGCCCTCCCCGTCCGGGCCCACAGGCCCCACCGGGCCAACCGGGCCGCAGGGGGAGCGGGGACCGACGGGCCCCCAGGGCGCCGCCGGAGCGCAGGGCCCCACCGGGCCCTCTGGAACCACGGGGCCGCAGGGCCCTGCCGGAGGCCAAGGTCCCCAGGGTGTGCCTGGGCCTACCGGCCCTCAGGGTATCCGGGGCATGGACGGCCCCACCGGGCCGCAGGGGCTTCCCGGCCCAGCCGGAGCCACCGGGCCCCAGGGTCCCCAGGGCGCCGCCGGACCAACAGGCCCGCGGGGGGCGGCAGGTGCCACCGGGCCTACCGGCCCTCAGGGTATCCGGGGCATGGACGGCCCCACCGGGCCGCAGGGACTTCCCGGCCCAGCCGGAGCCACCGGGCCGCAGGGCCCCCAAGGAGTACCGGGTCCCACAGGCCCCCAGGGCATCCAAGGGATGGCGGGAGTGGCCGGACCAACCGGGGCCACAGGCCCCCAAGGCGTACCAGGTCCCACCGGGCCCCAGGGTATCCCCGGACCGGCTGGAGCCACAGGGCCCACAGGTCCTACCGGGCCTCAGGGCACGCCGCAGGACGACGTTTTTGCATCCTATTACTCCGACGTGGCCTCGGTGCCCAACAATACCCAGATCCCCCTGGACGAGCTGCTGAATGACCCTACCGGCAACATCACAGCGGTCAGTTCCCAGCAGCTTCGCCTTCAGCCGGGCTATTACCGGGTATCATACGCGGTATCTGTCCTTCTGGCTACGCCTGGCTATCTTCAGGTGACTCCCGCTTTCGGCGGCTTTGCCCGTATCGACCTGGGAATCTATTTCCGGACCTCCGGGAACAGCTCCACCGCCAACGGTGCCAGTACCTTTTCCTTTTATACCCCTGTCGCCACCAACTTTTCCCTAACCTATAACAGCGACGTGTCCGGTCGGAGCGTGCGCACCACACTGGATATTCAGAAACTCCGGCGCACACCCTGAGCCCGGCCCGGCCGGGGCCCCTGCTCCGGCCGGGCCAGTTCTGATGTTTTTCTTACAATTACGCCCCGCCCTTGACTTGCCGCCGCCGCTTTGGCTATAATGTCCTGGAAAAGGGGGCGGATGCCATGGACGCGCGGATTCTGGTTGTGGACGACGAGCCGGAGATTGCCGATCTGGTAGAGGTCTATTTGAAGAGCGAGGGGTGCACCGTGTTCAAGTGCGGCACCGGCACCGAGGCGCTGGCCGTGGTGCGGACCCAGGCTCTGGACCTGGCCATCCTGGACGTGATGCTCCCCGACATCAGCGGCTTTACCCTCTGCGGGGAAATCCGCAAGGAGCACCACTTCCCTGTACTCATGCTCACCGCCAAGGCGGAGGACATGGACAAGATCACCGGCCTCACCATCGGCGCGGACGACTACATTACCAAGCCCTTCAACCCGCTGGAGCTGATGGCCCGGGTCAAAGCCCAACTGCGCCGCTACACCCGCTACAACGAGGCCGACAAGGCCGGCGACTGCCGGGACATCATTGACTTCAACGGCCTGGTCATCAACCGGGCCACCCACGAGTGTACCCTCTACGACCGGGAGCTGGGCCTCACCCCCATCGAGTTTGACATTCTCTGGATGCTCTGTGAGAACCGGGGCCAGGTCATCTCCGCCGAGCGGCTCTTTGAGAGCGTGTGGGGGGAGAAATACCTGGACCGCAATAATACCGTTATGGTTCATATCCGCCGCTTGCGGGAAAAAATGGGCGAGCCCTCCCGCAATCCCCGGTTCATTAAGACCGTCTGGGGCGTCGGCTACAAAATTGACTAATTTTTTTGAAAAAAACAATTGACAAAACGGGAATGATCGCGTATACTGAATCCTGCCCTGTCCGACAGGGGGTTTTCAATGGCGGCATAGCTCAGTTGGCTAGAGCATGCGGTTCATACCCGCAGTGTCCCCGGTTCAAATCCAGGTGCCGCTACCAGACCCCAAAAGACGGCACCGCGCCGTCTTTTGGGACTTCCCTTCAGGAGTATCCCGCCCCGCTTGGGCAACCTGGCCCGTTGGTCAAGTGGTTAAGACACCGCCCTTTCACGGCGGTAACACGGGTTCGAGTCCCGTACGGGTCACCAATATATGGAGGCGTAGCTCAGCCGGTAGAGCACTTGCTTCACACGCAAGGGGTCACAGATTCGAGTTCTGTCGTCTCCACCAGAAAAGGACATCCGTCAGGATGTCCTTTTTGCTTTGATCTTTACCGCCCGGAGGACGGCTCCCCTTTCCGCATTTTCATGCTGGGGACGGCGCGGCCCGCAAAGGCCCGGACATGCTTCAAGTTGGTTCATCGAGACTTTGCAATATCTGAATTGCATTGAATTTTCAGAACGCTGGCATCCAGATGAATGCCCGTTTCTGTTTTTCTGTTGCCCAAGACGGAGAAGCACAACGCGCGGGGCGGGCCTTTGCGGCCCGCCCCGCGCGTCTCACACTGCCGTCTCCCGCTCCAGCGCCCGCACCTGCGGAACCGCCAGGAGCTTTGCAAACACGATGCCGATGACACCGCCGCAAATCTGCCCCACAAACACGGGAACCAGCAGATTGGGCTGAAAATTGACGTTGAAGGCCAGGAAGTCCCCCAGGCTGTATCCGCCGCAGGCCAGGAAGGCCATACACACCACCTTGTCCCGGGGGCGCATCTCCTTTACAAAGGGGAACATCGCCAGGCCGTTGGGCAGGCAGGCCACCAGGCCCACGCTCCCGCTGGCCTCCAGCCCGGCCAGACGGCCCAGCTTTTCCAGGGGCTTGCCCAAATACCGGCGGATCAGCGTCACCATGGGGAAGGCGCCGGTGAGCATCATGGCGATGGTGCCCAGCAGCTCCACGGCCCGGAAGGTGTTCTCCTCGTCGGCCAGGATCGGATCAAAGCCCCAGCCGATGCCCAGAATGTCGGTGAACAGGCCGGTGTAGTGCTGGAGGATGCAGGCCACCACCACCAGGGTGAGGGCGCCGGTCATCAGCTTTCCAAACACCATGAAGCCCTTGACCATCCCGTTGGGAAAGAACTTCAGCCCCAGGGCCAGCAGCACGCAGATGACCACCAGGGGGATCATGTTGCGCAGGAGCATCCCCAGGGTCAGCATCACCACATGATCCGGCTCGCCCACACTGGAGAAGGTGGAGCGGATGGCCGGGTGGGTGAACATCACGATGACGCTGGTGATGAACACGCCGAAGGGCACGGAGAGGAAGCCGCTCATGGTGCCCAGGGCCAGGTATTTGTGATCCCCCTTGTCCAGCATGGACAGGCCGATGGGGACGTTGAAGGCGATGGTGGAGGCGCACATGAAGCCGATGGCGATGATCACCGGGAACAGATCCGCGCTCTGGCCGATCTCGGTGGCCAGGGCGAAGGAACCGCAGTCCGGCGGCATGATGATCGCGGCGGCTACCACCGGATCTCCGCCAAAGAGGGCGAATACCGGCCCGAACACCTTGGAGATGAAGACTTTCAGGAAGGGAACCGAGGCCATCAGCCCGCAAATGGGGATGAACATGTTCGCCATGGCGTGCAGGCCGTCCTGAAAGGCCCGGCCCAGCTCCGACTGGTCATTGACAATGTAGGAGATTCCGCCGACGACACAGCAGGCCATCATGAGATAGGTAATGAGCGTTCCGATGAATTCCATGGGCTGCCCCTCCTGCCCGTCAGCCGCCCAGCAGGGTCAGGCTGCGGGAAAAGCTGGGGTCGTCCAGGAAGGAGCATGCCTGAACCGCACGGGTGCGGCCGTACTCCCAGTAGAAGTCCGCGTCCTTGCCGTAGCAGATCTGAACCAGCGACCAGGTAGACCAGTGGGAGGTCACCAGGAACTTGTTGATCAGCAGGCGGGCCTTGGCCTCCTCGCTGGGTTCGCCGCCGCAGTAGGCGCGGAAGAACACATCCTCGCAGCGGGCGTCCAGGGGGTTCTCCACACAGACGCAGGCGATGTCGTAGTAGCCGTCGTTCATGCCGCCGTACTCCCAGTCGATGACCCGCATCTGCTCGCCCTGGAGCATGAAGTTCTCCGCCAGCGCGTCGTTGTGGCAGGGCACGCGGCGGGGCGGCTGCTTGGCGTAGGCGGCGCGGATGCGCTCCAGCGCCTCCACCATGCGCTCCCAGCCCTCGTAGCGCTTCCCGTAGCTGTGCTCGTCCAGGATGGCCTTGTACTCGTCAATCTTGGCGACGGGATCGAAGGAGGTCTTGAACTCCAGGCCGCTGTCGTGATAGCGGCGCATGACCGCTCCCGCCTTGACCAGTACCTCGTCCCGGGTCTGAAAGTCCACGGGGTGCATGGTGGGCGCATCAATGTACTCAACAATTTGTGAACCCGTCTTGGGATCGTAGTAATAGATCTCCGGCGCAATGCCCAGTCCGGCGATCTCACCGGCATTGTGCTTTTCACCAGGGCGGTTGATATAGTTGGCGGTACCCTGTCCGGCCAAGCGGATGGCAATCTGGGTGCCGTCTTCGGTCACGGCGCGGAAATTCTTGTTGGTCAGGCCGCCCGGCATGATCTCCACCACCGTCAGCTCCTGCTTGAAGATTTCGCGCGCCAGATTCAGAAGGCGCATGAAATCGGCAATCTCTTCGTTGCGGATCACGGTGCCAAAAACGGACATATTATTTTCCTGCATAATAAAGCCCTCCGTTTGTTCTCTGTTTTAACAAAGTGGAATTGGGGAATTGCCGCAGTGAGGCGCTGAGTCTGAGGAAAAAGTGCGGCCAGGGGGGGCCGCTCTTTCCGTCTGTAACGAGCATATACCTTTGTGTTACACAAAAGTCAATGCATCTTTCTCTCTCGTGCAGCATTTTATTTTATTCTCACAGTAATTATTTGCTATTTTTATTTAATTTCACTAATACAAGAGCCTTTTGACAGGTCCGACCGCCTGTGATAGAATGTCTTATCCGCGCAGGAGGTGAGTCCCATCAAGGAAAATCTGTTGTCCATCACAGAGCTTGCGAAGCTGCGGCAAGTGACCAGCGAAACGCTTCGGTACTATGACCGTATTGGACTGATCACACCGGACTATGTAGATCCCCAAACCCGCTACCGCTACTATTCCATCCGCCAATACGAAAAACTTGGCACCATCAAGGAGCTGCGGCAGCTTGGCATGTCCATCCACGACATCACCGACTATTTTTCGGGCCGCAATTTGAGGAAATCCCACCAGCTTCTCCTCCATCAGTTGGAGCTGCTGGAGGAGGAGATCCGCAAACAGCAGCTTCTCAGCGAAATTCTGCGCCGCAAGCTCCACTTTCTGAGTGAGATCACCCCGCCCCCGCCGGTGGACAAGGTCTTCTGCCGCGCCTTTCCCCAGCGGTATATGATTACCTTCGGAGAGCCTGCCGGCGGCTCCCGGGAGCACGCCTTTGCCTTTACCCGGCTGGAGCGCTACCTGGACGAGGTGGCCCCCATCCTGGCCAGCGACCGTATCGGCGTCTATGCAGACTGGCACCTGCTGGAGCCCAGCGACGATTATATTCCCGCCGTCCCCATGATCTTTGTGGAGCGTGACGCCATTGAGTCCGAGCATAAGCGCACGATACCCCCGGGGGATTACCTGTGTATGAATTACCGCAGAGGCGAGCTGGAGCGGTACCACCCCTCCTTTGCCCGCCTGCATACATATATGGCGGAGCATGGCTGGGTCCTGAATGGAATGATTTTTCAGTTCTACAAAATTGACGTCACCCTCACCAGCGATCCCGACGAGACGCTGATGGAGATCCAGGTGCCGGTGCGGCCGGCGGAGTCTTAGCGGCTCCGCCGGCCGCTTTCTGCTCTGCG
>NZ_JH417750.1 GCF_000239295.1 Flavonifractor plautii ATCC 29863 | reverse complement strand
TTCACCGTCCAATATGTTTGACAAACCTACAGAACAAAAGAAAGTATGTGTAACAAAATCGTTGGCAAGGGGTGCTGGTACCAAAATTGGAGCCAGTAGAAAGTGTTGTTCAAGGTGAATGGCCTCGGCGTAAACCGGGCCAAGCGCACTCAGCCAGCACAGTCATTCTGTGGTGTGCATCTCGGACAGCGGGAAGAATTTGGTCAGGCAATACTTCGCGGCTGGATGGAGGTCACCAGCAGACAGTAAATGCGGTGGGATATAGATTTCACTCATCTGTTTGTTGGTTTGCTTTGCAGATATGGGAGCCGTTATTGTGTATAGCTTAGAGGGGGCCCCGTGGGCCGTCCAATCCCGCAGAACACGCCGCAGATGGCCGGTGCGGTGCAAGGCGAGCAAAGCCGCAAGGTTGTTGGCCCCGGCCACGCTCCAGCAGGTGCGGTTGTGCTTCATCCGGTTCCCAATAATGGTAAAGATGTTGCTCTCCATGCTCCCACACCGGGCGGGCTGCTGGCCCTCGTTGGGCAGCGGGGGTTTTCTTCCACTCCGTTGGTAGTATGGAATAAGGGATTTCCGGTAGTTGTTGAAGTAGGTAAACAGCTTCCGCCGCTTCTCTTGTTCGTCGGGATCCAGTGTGCTCTCAATAGATGCCTCCACCACAGCAATCGCTTCTTTGACTTTACGTGCATGAAATAGCTCCAGGATGGTTTCCTGGAGGTCTGGGTCATTCACACAGGTACGCACAGCCCGGTTCCGGTGGAACAAATCGAGCTGGTAGGTACATCCAGGCACCATATTCCGTTGCAGCCAGGTTCCGCCGTCGCTGTTAAAGACCCGTCGCTTCACGCAGTCCACAGCATAGAAGTCGGCCACTACACCCTCGGCGTGGCGGCGGAAGTGTTCCGCCTGTTCCATGCTGGCGTATGAAACCTTGTTGGCAAGGCTTCGCCGCCCGCTGGCGTCCTCGTAAATCCCGGAGTAGGCAATAGACACCTTCATCTCTTTGCTGGGGCCGTGTTCCAGCCGGTCTTTCCCTTGCAGAGCAAGGTACACGCCGTCCATCTCCTCATACAGTACCGGCGTTTCATAGGTCCCAGACCCGCACTCGGCCTTTGCCGCCGCCGCCAGGCTGTCCACTCGGGCTTGCTCCCAGCTCCCAGCGTTCTGGACAATGCGCCAGACGCTCTCGTGGCTCAGGCTCAGCCCGGTCAGATCGTTGAGTGTGGCGGCTGCCGTCCGGTGACTCACCGCACAGGCCGCTTCCACCGCCATCATACACACAGTATCGCTGAAAAGGCCTACCGTGTCAAGGCCCATGCTCCTGTCCAGCAGGTATACCGTTGCCCTGGGCTGCTCCGCGGCCCCGGACAGCAGGTAGACATGGCGCTGGTACCCCACCTCGCCCATCACTGTTTTGAGCGTGGTGGGCCGGTAGCCCTTGTCCCGGTACATCCCACGGTCCCGCTGCCGAGCGAGCGTCCGATCCGCCTCCTCTATGCACTGGCGCATGATATTGCGGCCGAGGGAGAGAACGGCTTCGTACACCGCTTTCTCCAGTGTGGCGATGTCTACAAACTTCTCGCCCCACTGAAAAATCTGCTTGCCTTGTGTCTCTAACTTTGTTACCATTACCTTGGGACTCCTTTGCAGTAGGTGTTTGTTCTCAACTCACAATTCTACTGACTTTGGAGCCCCAAGGGAAGCGATGTTTTCACCGTTTCCCTTTTTCTTTTGCCTACGATAATTTTACACTAACAAAAGAAACGTGCGCCATCCGGCTCAAGCCGGACGGCGCATTTTTATACAGTCTTCCGTGGATCCTGTGCCGGACACTTCAATAAAAACGAATCTAACGTTACTAAAGAGTCTTCTTTAACACTATAATATCGTCCCGCAGATAGTCCAGAAACACTGCCATGGCGGCTGAGACCGCCACATTCTTTTGCAGCAGATATCCGACATGGAGTGAGTCGGAGATCTCCTCTACCGGCATGGCAACAATCTCACCCATCCCGCTGTGGAAGGCATCGGCGTTGCTGTTGGTCAGGTCCGGACCTATGCTGAACGCATCGGTAAACCGAACCAGCGCCACCTTGCTGCACCGGTCGGAGACGTGAACGGTCTTTTCCGCAATCTGATGGAACACAACTTCTTCGGTGTATTCAGAGCGATCCGCCTCCTGGTCATAGGTTACGAAGGGGTATTGGAGCAGTTCGGCCATGCTGACCTTGTCCCGCTTCGCAAGAGGGTGACTTCTACGCAGGAAGGCATACGTTGGCAAGCGTTCTAACTCGGTGAAAGTCACATGGTTTATCTCAAAGGTCTTTTCCAGTGCTGGAATGTACTGGTCGTGCAGGGCCACCACCCCCACATCACTTTTTCCAGCAGCCACGTCACTAATAATGGTATAGGTTGGGCACTCCCGGATGGCGATATCATAGCTGTTCCAGGAGAGCTGCTCCATAAATCTCTGGAATGCCCGGACGGCAAAGGGAAGCCGCTGGGTCGAAACCGCGAACCGTGTAGGCGCATATCTCCGGTGGCGATAACGCCGTTCCAGGGCGCGGCTCTGCTCCACAATTTCGCGGGCATAGCGCAGGAAGTCCTCCCCGTCGGGGGTGGGCTGGATACCGCGGTTACTCCGCAGGAAGAGTTGAGTTCCAAGCTCGGCCTCCAGCTCCTTGATTGCGGAGGACAGGGTGGACTGAGAGATGTAAAGGGCCTTGGCGGCCGCAGAAAACGAACCGTACTCCGCCACTGCAACCACATATTTTAGATTTTGAAGCGTCACAGAGGTCACCTCCCAATGGGCGTTTAATCCCTCATATAGGAAAAGTTCTCAATCAGTTCCCGGGTATAGGGGTGGGTAGGGGCATTCAGTACGGTTTCTGTCTCCCCTTGTTCCAGCAGCTTTCCCCGGTACATGATGCCAATCTGGTTGCTCGCGTGGCGCAGCAAATCGAGGTCGTGGGAGATGAGAAGATAAGATACTCCGGTTCGGAGCTGAACCTGGTGCAGCAAATCCATGATCTGGGCCTGTACCGACACATCCAGCATAGAAGTGGGCTCATCCAGTACAATAAACTCAGGCTGGAGCAGCATGATGCGTGCCAGCACAATGCGCTGAATCTGACCGCCGCTGACTTGGGAGGCCCGGCGCTCCAGCAGCTCCGGCTGAATGCCATAGGGCTCGATATGGGCGCGAATTATTTCATCCATATCCTGCTTGCCGGGCAGATCGTGGAGCAGAAAGGGCTCCCGCAGACTGTCCAGCACTGTCATCCGCGGATTTAGCGAAGTGTCCGGGTGCTGAAAAAGCATCTGAATGCGCCGGCGGTAGGGGAGCATCTTTCGCTGAGGAATGTCCAAGAGGTCCGTCCCGTCATAGAGAACTGTCCCGGAGGAGGCCGGGAGAAGCCGGGTAATCATCCGACCCAAAGTGGATTTGCCACAACCGGACTCCCCCATCAGCCCATAAGTTTGTCCGGGCCCGATGGCGAGGGAAACATCGTCCACCGCCTTGTGGGTGCGTCCGCGAAGGCGATTGGAGTGAAAACTTTTTGAGAGGTGCTGGACTTCAATCGTAGCGATGGCAACACACGCTCCCTTCTCCACAGGGGATGGATTTCGGCTCTGTATGCCGGCAACGAGCCTCCGCGTAAGGGCACCGGGGATGGAATACGCAGCCGGAGGGCTGGTCGGTAAAGGCGGGAGAAAAGCCCGCCATAGGCTTCATGCCCAGGTGGGGCAGCGAGGCGATAAGCCCCTGGGTATAGGGGTGCCTAGGGTGCTCAAACAGTTCCCGCGCCGCGTTGGTCTCCAGGACACGGCCGCAGTACATGACAACGATACGCTCGCAGAATTTGCGGGCCAGCAGAAGGTCGTGGGTAATGACGATGAAGCCGACGCGGTACTGGTCCCGTACCATACAGAAGGTGTCGTAAACCTGATTGCGCACCACTGCATCCAGTCCCTTGGTGGGCTCATCTGCGATCAGCCATTGCGGACGTGCAGCCACAGCGATAGCTGTCAGTACACGCTGGCGCATGCCACCGGAGAGCTCGAAGGGGTAGGCACCTGCAATCTGCTCCGGGTCGGAAAAGGCCATCTGCCTGAGAAGCTCCAGCGTGAGTCTCCGGCAGTCTGGGGTACTTTTTCCAGCCAGACGGAAGACCTCCTCGATCTGGCGTCCCACCCGCACGCTGGGATTCAATGAGGTGGCCGGGTTCTGAGCCACCAGAGCAATCTCTCTGCCGCGGACTGTGCACAGCTCCCGCTCGGACAGGGCAGTGAGCTCCCGCTCTCCCAAAAAGATCTGTCCGGTGACAGAGGCGTTGGACTGAAGCAGTCCGAGAATAGACAGGCCCAGCACAGACTTGCCGCTGCCCGTCTCTCCAATGATGCCGGTGACCTGCCGCTCCGAAAATGCGAGGGAGACATGGTTGACGGCGGGAATATCACCCGAATGGGTAGCAAAGAGGACGCAGAGGTCCTTTGTATACAGTTCCATGTGCGTCCTCCCTTTACAGCATGCGGGCCGCGCCGTCATCGTGGTCAAGGCAGTCCCGGAGATAATCAGCAATCAAGTTGATGCTCAGGCAGAACAGAGTCAGGCAGGCCGCAGGGGCCAGTAGGACAAGAAAATCCTTCACATAGTAGAGCTTGGCATCGTTAATCATGATCCCCCAGTCCGCTGCGGGTGCCCGCAGGCCCAGGCCCAGGTAACTCATGGCGGCCACGGTGAGCACCGTAGAGCCGATCCGTGTGGCGATTAGAACCAGCAGAGGGAGCAAGATATTGGGCAGGATATGGCGCCGCATGATATAGAAGCTCCCGCCGCCCATGGCCCGTGCGCCCTCGATATAGTGCAGCTCGCGGATCTCCAGAACTTGATTGCGCACAATACGGGAGAATCCAGCCCAGGAGCTGACCACAATGGCGATCAGCAGACTGCGCATACCGGGGCCCAGCAGTCCCAGGATGGCGACCACAAAAGCGGTGCTGGGGATTCCTTGGAAGATATTGACCACAGCCTGAATCAGTTGATCCAGCCATCCCCCCAGATAACCGGACACCAGGCCGATAGTCATGCCCAGCAACAGAGTGCATCCGGTGGCGAAGAAAGCGATGAACACAGAAGAGCGGCTGCCGTAGATAAGCCGGCTCAGCAGATCACGGCCGATATGGTCGGTACCCAGCCAGTGTTCAGGGGAGGGGGCGGCAAGGCCGTTGGCCATATCCACCGCGTTGGGGTCGCAGGGTGCCAGAAAATCAGCAAAGACCCCTACCAGCAGGAAAAGAACAAGCACAGTTAGTGAAAGGATGAACAAGACTTTTTTACCACGCATGCTCAGCCCCCCAATCGAATCTGCGGGTTCAGCCAGGCGCAGATCAGGTCGGCCAGCAGGCAGACCAGAACAAAGACGACACCGGTAAAAAGCACATAGCCCTGTATGGCGATATAGTCCCGATTATTGATGGCGGTGAGGGCGTAGCTTCCGATTCCTGGGACGGAAAATACGCTCTCCGTGATCATGGAGCCTCCCAGAAGACCGCCAAAGGTATTGGCGATATATGTAATGGATGGAACCAGAGAATTTCGCAGTGCATGACGGGAAATGAGCTGGCCCCTCCGCAGGCCTTTGGCCTGGGCGGTCAGAATGTAATTCTTGCTTAGCTCACCCAGAATGGAAGAGCGAAGCAGCCGGATAACCACACAGGCCGAGCCGATGGAAATAGCCAGACAGGGCATGAGGAAGCAGGACAGTGTCTCCGCGCCGCTGGTGGGCAGGATACGCAACTTCTGGGCGAACAGCCAGATCATAAAATAGGCTAGGCAGAAACCAGGAATGGACATTAGAAACACCAGCAGAACCCTCCCGAGCAGGTCAATGAATTTGTCCCGGAACAGTGTAAGCAGCAGGCCGCCAGCAAGGCCCACCACAGTAATGACCAGCAACGCCATTCCGCTCAGCAGGAGGGTGTTGGGCAGCAACCGGAGGATCTCACCGAGCACCGGCTTGTCGTCAATATAGGATTCCCCTAGATCACCGTGGGCTGCGTTCCAGATCCAGCGCCCGTATTGCACCAAAATGGGATCATCTAACCCCATTTCCGCCCGGAGTTCCTGGATTTCCTCCTCAGTAGGGATATAGTTGGGATCGGCGCTGGCCCGATTGGTAGCGGGGTCTCCCCGTGCAACCAGCCCCAGACCGAAGGCCAGAAAGGTGATGCCGACCAGAATGGGAATTGTCCACAATATTTTTTTTGCGGTATAGCGCAGGGTTTGATTCAATGAAATTCCTCCCTTGAAAAACACCGCGCCAAAGCACAGCTTTGGCGCGGTGTGGCGGTTACTGCGCGTTCACCCAGGAAAGATGACTCAGATCCAAATGGTCACTGAAATCCTCGTAGCCTGTAATCTGCTCCTGATTGTAGATGAGGTTGCTGGTGTCGTAGAACAGAGGAATAACAGGCAACTCAGTGTTGGCAATCTCCTGGAGCTCCACGGCCAACTCATGGAAACGGTCGTCGTCCAGGGTGGTCTTCATCTCGGCCAGCAGCTCGTCCACGTGGGGGTTGCTGTAGGCCAAATGCTGGGATTTATTGTAAGACCCTTCGCTGCTCATATAGATATCCAGGAAGTGGTAGGCATTGAGGTTGGACATACCATGAGTCATGAAGTTTGCCCCCAGTTCACCGGCCTTGGACATCTCAGAGTAAGTAGAGGAGTCAATCACATTCACGGTGGCATCGATACCGATCTGGGAAAGCTGGGACTGGATATACTCCATCATCTCCTTATAAGGGCCGCGGTCCAGATACAGAGAGCGGGTATACATATCCAACGGAAGGCGCTCGTCCCCCAGCACCTCACGGGCCAGCTCCTTGGCCTTGTCCATATCATACTCTACGGGCAGTTCTACCCAGTCGGGGCACATACGGTTAATCAGGTTCTGCGTTGGCATGGCATAGCCGCCCCAGAGCTGGTCCACAATAAGCTGACGGTCAATGGCCAGACTTACCGCCTGACGCAAACGCATGTCGGAAAATTTGGTGCCCTCACCCTTAAGAAGCATTATATGGGTAATATTGGAGGTCTGCACCGCCATGGCAAAGCGGTCATCCTTGAGAAGCTCGTCCCCCAGGGCGGCAGGCATAGCCCCGAGGTCCAGCACCCCCATGACCTCCTCGCTGTCCAAGGCGGCATAGCGGGCCTGAGGGTCAGTGATGATGCGCACGCGGATATTCTTTGTTTTGGCGGGCTCTCCCCAGTAGCCGTCAAAAGCAGTGATATCAACGTACTCATCCTCTTTGATATCCTTGATAATATAGGGGCCAGTGCCGACAGGCTGCTCAGTGAAGTACCCGGTTTCCGTGTCCCAGGAGCCGGGGTAGAAAATACAGCTTGCAGTGTCCTTCATGTTAAATAACAGCCGGGGGATGGGGTCGGTAAAGCTGACATTGACGGTGTAGTCGTCGACCTTCTCACAGCCAATGAGGCCGGGGTAGAGCTCGTCCACCTTGAATGTAGTATACTGGGAATAGCCGCTCTCCATGAGCTTGTAACGGTTGAAGTTCTCCACCACGATATCAGCGTTGAAGTCCTCTCCATTCTGGAACTTAACGCCCTGCCGAAGGTGGAACGTCCAAACAGTGGCGTCTTCGTTGCGCTCCCAGCTCTCAGCCAGCACCCCCATGGGGTTTCCGCTCTCATCCACGGAGATCAGCGGTTCCCATGCACCCAGGAGCTTGTGGGAGAAATAGACATCCTCCAGACCAGGGGCCAGAGTACGGGCACCAGCCAAAACGATCATATCGTCTGCGGTGTGACCGGCGGATGCGGGTTCCGCGCTGGGGGAGGGGGCAGTTGAGGGGCTCTCTTGGGTGGCGGGGCTGCCGCAGGCCACCAGAGACAGGGCAAGTGCCGCGCTCAGCAGCGCAGCAGTCAGGCGTTTTTTCAGATTCATAGAATCCTCCTTCTTTCGGTCCAACTTATATCTGGAAACGCGCAAGTCCTGCGGATGCAGAAAATGTGCCGGTTCCACGGCCGTCTTCCAGAGTCAGACCCCATAAGAGGAAAAAAAGCAGACCATTAAAGGTCCGCTTCGCACAAACAGCGTTTCCGGGTTTCCAGCGGAAATCGCCTGTCCCATTTGTGTCGAGAGGCCTTGACCGGAAGCATCAACATACTTCATCAAGCAGGTTTCCTGGCTCACAGATCGCCGCACTGACACGCCTTCTCGTGTAATTTACACAATGGCATATGTGAAAGTGCTCCCTGTTCACAGTGACCGGATCGCTCGGGACTTCCACCCGATTCCCTTTTCTCCGCTGAAACGCACAAACAAAGCGGACACTTGACGAAAAACAATATTTTATTGTGGATATTATCATAGCAATCTTTCCCACGGAAGTCAAGCAGATCCCCCAGGGAAGCCGCAGGCACGGGCAGATCTGCTATCGGAAAAACCAATATTCAATAAGGGAAAATGTGTAGGTTTGTCAAACATATTGGACGGTGAAC
>NZ_JH417749.1 GCF_000239295.1 Flavonifractor plautii ATCC 29863 | reverse complement strand
CCCCGCCCGGAGGCGGGCCGATGTGGGCATCGGCCCCTATGTGGGACACGGGCGGCCACAAGGGCCGCCCCTACGGGTAAGGGGGCGTATAGAGGGTGTAGGGGCGGGTGCCCACACCCGCCCGGAGCTTATCCCTTCTGATCCAGATAGCGGCTGTAATACACCTGCATGTCGAAGTCCTTGTAGAGCTGGGTGACGTCCTTGGCGGTGACGCCGAAGTGGGCCAGGGCGGTGTCCTCCACATAGTCCAGGAAGATCACGCCGTCCACGGTGTTGAACCAGTTGAACTCCATGCCCTGGGCGGCGCAGTCGGCCTCCAGGCCGTCGATGAGGGTCTGGACATAGGGCAGATACTGCCCGGCGGTGACGCCGTTGGTGAAGAGCACGTCGGCGGGCTTGAGGTAGGCGGCGGTGAACATGGCGTAGTCGGCGGGAGTGAAGCTCTCCCGCAGCTCCGGCCGGGCGACCCGGGCCACCATGGCGGCGGTCTCCGCCCGGGTGAGGGTCTTGTCGGGGGCAAAGGTGCCCCAGTCGTCCACGCCGGTGAGGATGCCGGCGTTGTAGAAGGACAGCACGGCGGCGTCGGCGGTGTCGGGCAGGGCGGTGATCTGGTTGATGGGGGTCAGCATATCCTCGGGCACCACGGCGGCAAGCATGGCGATGAACTCCTGGCGGGTGGCCTGCTTGACGGGATCGGGCACCTCCACCCCCAGTTTTTCCAGATAGTCCACATAGGAGGCGTACCAGGGCAGGGTGGAATCCACCAGGTAAATGGAGTCGCCGGTGATGGCCTCGTTCATGCGGGCGGCGATGGCGGCCACCTCGCCCACGGTAAGCACCTGGTCGGGGGCAAAGCCGGCGCCGGTGCCGGTCATGAGGCCCACCTCATAGCAGGTCTGGACGGTGGCGGCGTACCAGGCCGAGCCGGCCACATCGGCAAAGCCGGGATAGGTGTTGACGGCGGGGAAGGCCTCCTCCGGCGCGATGGCGGCGGCGGAGCCTGCCAGCAGGGCGGTGGAGAGAGCCAGGGCGATGAGCTGCTGTTTCATGGAACATTTCCTCCTGTACGTCGGGTTTTCCCCATTTAGACGGGGACATGGGGAGAAAGTTCCATCAGGCCTCCGGCTCTTGGATGGGAGTACCGCCCGCCCGGGCCGCCAGCCCGGCCTGCACCAGGGCCACGGCCTCCCCGGCCGTCACGGTCTGCTGCTGCCCGGTGGTCAGATCCTTTACCGTCACCTTGTTCTGCTGAATCTCGTCCTCCCCCAGGAAGGCGGCGTAGGGGATGGACAGCTTGTCCGCATAGGACAGCTTCTGCTTGAACTTTTTCTTCTCGCAGTGGAGCTGGGCGCGCACCCCCGCGTCCCGCAGGGCGGTGGCGAAGGAGATGGCGGGGGAGAGCTCTTCGGTCATGGGGAGGATCAGCACGTCCGCCGGGGCGGTGACCAGGGCGTCGTTCAGATAGCCCTGGGCCTCCAGTACGGAGAACAGGCGGGTCAGACCGATGGAAATACCGACTCCGGGGAGTTGTTTATCGGTATAATATTCCGCCAAGTTATCATAACGGCCCCCGGAGCAGATGGAACCCACCTCCGGGTGATCCAGCATGACGGTCTCGTACACGGTGCCGGTGTAGTAGTCCAGGCCGCGGGCGATGGTGAGATCCACCGTGAAGTGCTCCTCCGGCACGCCGAAGGCGGACATATACCTGACCACGGTCTCCAGCTCGGCCACGCCTAGATCGAAAAGCTCGTTCTTCCCCTTGAAGGGCTCCAGCGCGGCCATGGGATCGCCGGCGGCCAGGAGGGCGAGCAGGGCGTCGGCCGCCCCGCCGGGTACGGCGAAGTCGTCCGTCAGGATGGCGCGCACCTTCTCCGGGCCGATCTTCTCCAGCTTGTCGATGGTGCGCATCACGTCCCCGGCCTGCTTCTCCAGGCCCAGGATGGCGAACAGGCCGTTGAGTACCTTCCGGTTGTTGACCCGGATCTTGAAGCGGCGCAGACCCAGGGCGGTAAAGGTCTTGTAGATGATGGAGGGGATCTCTGCCTCGTTGGTGATGTCCAGGCTGCCGTCGCCGATGACGTCGATGTCCGCCTGGTAGAACTCCCGGTAGCGGCCCTTCTGGGCCCGCTCTCCCCGGTAGACCTTGGAGATCTGGAACCGGCGGAAGGGGAAGGTCAGCTCATTCTGGTGCAGGGCTACATACTTGGCCAGAGGCACGGTGAGATCAAAGCGGAGGGCAAGGTCGGAGTCGCCCTTGGTGAAGCGGTAGATCTGCTTCTCCGTCTCGCCGCCGCCCTTGGCCAGCAGCACCTCGGCCGCCTCGATGGCCGGGGTGTCGAGGGGGGTGAAGCCGTACAGGGAATAGGACTTGCGCAGAATCTCCACCATCCGGTCGAACTGTACCTGCCGCGCGGGCAGCAGCTCCATGAAGCCGGACAGGGTGCGGGGTTTGATCTGGGCCATAGTGATGCTCCTTTTTAACAGTAATTGAGGCTGCTGCCCGCGCCGCCGCGGAAGCGGCGTCAAGCGTTTTGCGCAGCAAAACCTTGGAACAGTCCGAATTCACTTCGGCTTGTTTGAATGAAAAAGAGGGGCCCCGGCGGGGCACCGACCCGCTGGGGTCAGCAGTTCCATGAAGCCGGACAGGGTGCGTCCCGTCTCCACAATGGCCGGGCCGATGTAGGCAGAAGGTGAATTGCCCCAGAGGGGCAAGAGAGGCCGCCCTGGGGCGTCGGCCCCTACCGGGCGGCGGGGGATTCAGAGGCCGCAGGTTGGGCCGTAAAAAGGCGCTCTCGTCCCCTTCCACGGGACGAAAGCGCCTGCTTTCGTGGTGCCACCCATGTTCAGAGCGGAATTCCGCTCCCTCTGTCCTTCTGTTGCGGGAAGGGGACCACACCCGTCTCCGGGCCCGCTGGTAAGGCCGTCTCCCGGCCTCCTGCCGCGGACGCTTTCAGCCGGAGGCGCCCTTCTCTGCTGCGGCGGTGTGGGCGGTACTTGCCCCGTCAGGGCGGTTTTTGCTCCACAATACTACCCCAAAGCGGGGAAAAAGTCAACCGGGAACCGCCCAGTTACGCGGTAAAGGGCTTGGTCTTGGGGTTGATGATATCGCGCCAGTCCAGATCCCCCCGCGCCCCACCCGGTGCCTTGCACCGTGCGGGGACCCCGGTGATTTTATTTGCGACCGCCGGAACTAAATTTCGTCGGCCTTCGGCGGCATACGCCGCCGCGCCGCCCGTAGGCGGCGTCCTGGAGCGGGGGGACGGAACGAGCTACGGCTCAGGCGGTAAAGGGCTTGGTCTTGGGGTTGATGATATCGCGCCAGTCCAGGTCCCCCCGCTCCAGGCCGTGGATGAGAATCTCCGCCGTAGCCACATTGGTGGCGAAGGGGATGTTGTACTGGTCGCAGAGAGTGGTAATATACTTCAGATCCGCGTCCAGATCGTTGGACTGGGGGTCGGAAAAGAAAAGCACCATGTCGATCTCGTTGTAGGCGATGCGGGCGCCGATCTGCTGGCTGCCGCCGTGCTCGTGGGAGAGGAAGAGCTGGACAGGCAGGCCGGTGGCCTCGGCCACCAGGCGGCCGGTGGTGTTGGTGGCGCAGATGGTATGCTTGGAGAGAATGCCGCAGTAGGCAATGCAGAACTGCACCATCAGCTCTTTTTTCCGGTCATGGCTCATCAGGGCAATATTCATCGTACTAACCTCTCTTCCACAGCGTGTTGCGCTTATCGTATTTTCATAAGGGGGGCCTTCTGGCCAAGCAGGCGCTTGGCAATGTTGAGATAGGCGACGGCGGCGCCCCGGCTGGCCCGGAGAATGAGGGGCTGGCCCTGGTTGGCGCACAGCATCACCTGGGGATCCTCCGGCACAATGCCCAGCAGGGGCAGGCCGGCGGCGTCCATGGCGTCGTCAATGGTGGTGTGAAGGCGGCGGAGCAGCCGGGGTTGTACCCGGTTGACCACCAGATGGATGCGGGGGATGCGGTTCCGGAGCACCGAAACCGTGCGCTGGGCGTCCCGCAGGGCGGAGGCGTCGGTCGTGGAAACCACCACGGCCCGGTCCGCCGCACAGCAGGCCAGACGGAACCCCTCGCCCAGCCCTGCTGGCGAATCCATCAGGATGTAGTCGTACCCCTCCCTGGCCCGGTGAATCAGCTCCTTCATGGCCGCCTCGCTGAGCGGCGCTTCGGGCAGGGTGACGGGGGCGGTGAGGAGGAACAGGCCCTGGATGACGGGGTGGGGGACGGCGGCCCGCTCCAGTGTGCAGCGGCCGCAGAGCACGTCAGTGAAGTCCATCAGCGCCCGGTCGCTCAGACCCAAGGTCAGGTCCAGGTTGCGCAGGCCGATATCCATGTCGATGCAGAGCACCCGGTGGCCCAGCGCGGCCAGACAGGAGGCTACACCGCCGGTAATGGAGGTCTTTCCCGTGCCGCCCTTTCCCGACGTGATCACAATTGCAGTGGACATAGGTTCACTCCCGTTGTTTGACGTAAATACCATATCATACTTCCACAGTGGAATCAATGGGTTTTTGTGCAGAATAGTGAGAAAATTCCTGCTACAGCGGGGCTTTCTGTATCTTTGCCCACCGGCGGGGGTAGCCCTTGGGGGTGGGGGCGCACTTCTCCACCAGCACCACCCGGTGGCGCACATTGGCGCCGGGAATGACATAGTCCACACTGGGCAGCAGCCGCCCGCCGAGGATGGAGATGCACCGGGCGGCGTGGTTGATCTCCTCGCCGCTGTCCACGCCCTTCATGGCCAGAAATCTGCCGCCCACCTTCAGATAGGGCAGACACAGCTCGCACAGGAGCTCCAGGGAGGCCACGGCCCGGGACACGGCGTAGTCGAAGCCGTCCCGGTAGCCGTCCACCAGGGCCTGCTCCTCCGCCCGGGCGTGGAGGCACTCCACCCCCTCCAGGCCCAGGGTATCGCACACCGAGGCAAGCCAATTCACCCGCTTGCCCAGGCTGTCCAGCAGGGTGAGCTGAAGGCTGGGCTCCAGGATGCGCAGGGGCAGGCCGGGGAAGCCCGCGCCGGTGCCCACGTCGATGAGCCGCTTGTCCCGGAAGTCCTCCCCCAGGGTGAGCAGGGCGGCGGAGTCCAGAAAGTGGAGATCGGCCACCTGATCGGGCTCGGTGATGGCGGTGAGGTTCATGACCTGGTTCTGCTCCAGCAGCAGACGGCCGTACTCGGCCAGCCGGGCCGCCGCCCCGTCGGGGGGCGTGAGGCCCAGGGCGGTCAGGCCGGAGGCAATACGCGCTTGCATGCTCACACCCCCAGTCCGGCCAGCAGAGCGGGGACGCCCTGCACCAGGCCGATTACAAAGATCACTCCGCAGGCCGCCGCCAGCAGGGCCATGCAGGCCTTTTTGGAGTAGGTGCACTCCGGCCGGCGGAACTGCCAGACGGCAATCACCGCCAGTCCGGCGGCGCCGGGGCAGACCAGCAGGGGGGCCAGCCCCCGGAGATAGGTTCCGCCGTGAAAAAACGGGTAGAGGTTGAAGGCGACGAAGATCAGCATGTAGACCACGCCCACCCAGGCGATGATCCGCTTGACCGGGGAGGCGGGGGTGTAGGAGGACGGCTCCTCCTGGTTTTTATTATCTGGTAGTTCAGCCATTTTTTTGCTCCTTCAAAAGATCCTGGATCTCCGTGAGGAGCGCCTCCTCCGCCGATGGCTTGGGGGGCGGGGGAGGGGCGGCCTCCTCCTTTTTGTGGAGACGGTTCAGCAGCTTGACGATGCAGAACACCACAAACGCCATAATCAGGAAGCTGAGCACGGCGTTGAGAAAGCTGCCCAGCATGAGGTCGCCGCCGCCGGGCAGGGGGATGGCCAGGCCAGCCAGGGCCTCATTGTCCCCGGCAAAGATGCCGAGCACCGGGTTGAGGATGTCGTTTACCAGGGAGTCGGTGATTCCCTTGAACGCGCCGCCGATGATGACGCCGACGGCCAGATCCATCACATTGCCCCGGGCAATGAATTTGCGGAATTCGGCCAAAAAGCCGGTGGTTTTCTCTTTAGCAGACATAAAAACTCCTTATTTAAACGATAAGCGACAAAAGAACGGGGAGAATAGCCCCAGTTAGGGATTCTTGACACTCCAGCCCCAGTCCATATCCATGGGGGGCGTGTGCGGGGTGGGGGATTCCAGGCCGTACTTTTCTGAGATGGCGTCAATCTGCTCCTGGGTAAGCGTCTCCTCCGGCTGGGCGGATTCCGCGGGCTGGGGCCCGGCGGCACAGCCGCCCAGCAGCAGGGCGGCGGCGAGCAGGAGAGCGGCGGCCGGTAAGCGGTGCTTCATGACAAAGGCGCTCCTTTCAATACGTGGGAGAGCGGCTTACTGCTTGGGCGTCAGCACTTCCTTGCCGCCCATATAGGGCCGCAGGGCGGCGGGGATCTTCACGCTGCCGTCGGCCTGGAGGTTGTTCTCCAGGAAGGCGATGAGCATGCGGGGAGGGGCCACCACGGTGTTGTTGAGGGTGTGGGGCAGGTAGGTGCCGTTCTCCCCCTTGACCCGCATCTTGAGGCGGCGGGCCTGGGCGTCGCCCAGGTTGGAGCAGGAGCACACCTCGAAGTACTTCTGCTGGCGGGGGCTCCACGCCTCGATGTCGCAGGACTTGACCTTGAGATCGGCCAGATCGCCGGAGCAGCACTCCAACTGGCGCACGGGGATGTCCAGAGAGCGGAACAGCTCCACCGACCAGCGCCACATCTTCTCGTACCAGTCCATGGACTCCTCGGGCCTGCACACCACCACCATCTCCTGCTTCTCGAACTGGTGGATGCGGTAGACGCCCCGCTCCTCGATGCCGTGGGCGCCCTTCTCCTTGCGGAAGCAGGGGGAGTAGGAGGTGAGGGTCTGGGGCAGCTTGTCTTCGGGGATGATCTGGTCGATGAACTTGCCGATCATGGAGTGCTCTGAGGTGCCGATGAGGTAGAGATCCTCTCCCTCAATCTTATACATCATGGCGTCCATCTCGGTCTGGCTCATGACGCCCTCCACCACGTTGCCGTGGATCATGAAGGGGGGGATGCAGAAGGTGAAGCCCTTGTCGATCATGAAGTCGCGGGCGTAGGCCAGCACCGCCTCGTGGAGGCGGGCGATGTCGCCCATCAGGTAGTAGAAGCCCGCGCCGGATACCCGGCCGGCGGCGTCCATGTCGATGCCGTCGAAGGACTCCATGATTTGGGTGTGGTAGGGGATTTCAAAGGCGGGGGTTGCTGCCTCGCCGAAGCGTTGCACCTCCACGTTGCAGGAGTCGTCGGGGCCGATGGGCACGGAGGGATCGATGATGTTGGGGATCTGGAGCAGGATGCGGCGGATCTCCGCGGCCAGCTCGGTCTCCCGGCCCTCCAGGAAGGCCAGCCGGTCGGCGTCGGCCTTGACCTCGGCCTTCAGCGCCTCGGCCTCCGCCAGCTTGGAGGGGTCTTTCTTGGACTGCCCCATCAGTACGCCCACCTGCTTGCTCTTGGCGTTGCGGGCGGTGCGCAGTTCCTGGGCCTCCTGGATGGTACGGCGGTTCTCTGCGTCCAGCTCCAGCACCTGATCCACCAGGGGGAGCTTCTGTTCCTGAAATTTCTTCTTGATGTTCTCCTTCACGGCGTCGGGATTTTCCCGGATAAATTTAATGTCCAGCATGGTTGATTCTCCTTCAATAAAGTGGTGTGAGATAAACCCGTAGGGGCGACCCTTGTAGTCGCCCGCGGGCGACCATAAAGCCGCCCCTATAGGGGAGAGAAAAGTGCGAAGCGGGTCGCGTGGGGAAGCGGAGGGACAAGGGAGTGGAATGGATATCCGGCGCACAGCGCCGGATGAAATGGAGCGGACTTTGTGCAGATGGGGCCCCCACGGGAGCCCAGCGGAGCGGGTCGCGTGGGGAAGCGGAGGGACAAGGGAGTGCAATGGATATCCGGCGCCGTGCGCCGGATGGAATGGAGCGGACTTTGTGCAGATGGGGCCCCACGGGAGCCCAGCGGAGCGGGTCGCGTGGG
>NZ_JH417748.1 GCF_000239295.1 Flavonifractor plautii ATCC 29863 | reverse complement strand
GGAATCATCAACGGCTCCTATTGGTGGTATGTGCCGCCCATCCTGTGCATCTCGGTCTCTGTGCTTGGGTTTATGCTGCTGAGCTATTACGGTGAGGACCCTGCGCGGGGAAGAGGCAGAAAGGAGGAAGCCAATGCTGGAAATTGAGGGGGTTTCCATCCGCTTCGGTGACAACCCTGAGGCGGTGAGCGATACGACATTTACGGTAGGCGACGGCGACCGTCTGGCGGTGGTGGGGGAAACGGGCAGCGGAAAGAGTGTCCTGCTGTTGGCCGCACTGGGGCTGCTGCCCGCCTCAGCCCGGGTCACCGGCTCTATCCGCCTCAACGGCCGCGAGTTGTTGGGCTGCCGGGAGCGGGAGTTCAACCAGATCCGGGGAAAAGAGATCGCCTATATTCCGCAGGGAAGCGGGAATGGACTTAATCCACTCTATACCGTGGGCCACCAGCTTTGCGAGGCCATTCGAAAGCATCAGCCCTGTACCCGGAGAGAAGCGCTGGTTCAGGCGGCCGCGCTGTTGGAGTCCTTTGGGCTGGAGCATGGCGCAGCTCTGTGCCGCAGCTATCCTTTTCAGCTCTCCGGCGGTATGCGCCAGCGGGTACTGATTGCCATGGGGATAGCCGCCGGGGCGGATCTGGTTCTGGCGGATGAACCTACCAAGGGGCTGGATCGCCGGCGTATCGCCTTGGTGGAGGATGCCTTCCAACGGCTGGGGGAGCG
>NZ_JH417747.1 GCF_000239295.1 Flavonifractor plautii ATCC 29863 | reverse complement strand
AAACCATTTTGCGAAAATTCCTTGACACTACCCAGGACTATTCTGTGTGCTGACCCCTGTCAAGTGGACGGAAATTTAGGACACCAGCTATACTGCTGCTTCCAGGCTCAAATCCAGGATGTACTATTTTTGTAACAAACTGTATGCAATCATGGTTGTAAAAATAGATGTACTCGTCCACCAGTTCGGCAGCAGCGTGAATGGTCTGAGGTTTAGCTCGGGAAATTCACTCGATCTTCAGTAAGTTGAAAAATCTTTCTACACAGGCATTGTCATACCCAAGCATTAATCTGCGTGCCTCACAGAAGAGACTTACATAACTATCCTTTGCCCCCTCTGAAATCGATGATTTCAGAGGGGGCTTTATATATTGCGGCACAAAATTTGAAGGCTTAATTTATTCATCGAAAGACATAAATAATTCTTTTGGAAGAGGTGTAACCCCTTCTCGTACCATATTTACCGCACACTTTTGTTGGATTTTTGTTATATATGGAGGCAAAATTTTTCCAATACGCTTGTCCTTCCATGCATTGAAGTTTAAAACTTCCAGATCCATATCAAATTGAATCGCTTCTTCTCCAGCTACGCAGCCTATAATGACCTTGTCGTCACGTTCGAGTATAGTCCCTTTTCTAAAAAAAATACTATTCCGATGTTTACTGAAATGCCGATTGAACTCTGCCAATTTCTCTGTGTAGGTTTGTCAAACATATTGGACGGTGAAC
>NZ_JH417746.1:7437-13463 GCF_000239295.1 Flavonifractor plautii ATCC 29863 | reverse complement strand
GGAGAGTTCATGTACCAAATAGTCCGGACCGATGCGCTCCACTACCTCACGGATGGCATGGGAAGTCCAGGGCTGATGCGTATCGATGCGCAGGATATGGCGGTAGCCGAAGCCGTACCGCTTTAAATAGTCCAGAGGCAACCTCGGAGGAAGAAAACCCGTATGGGCCCGGACATATTCCCCGCTGAGGGAGCAGTGAAGATGAATCCCCCTGATGTACCGGCAAAGGCCTCCATGCCGGTCCAGCATGCGGTGTACATAGTCCGCCCCTTCCTCCAGGGTACGCAGGCTGGTGTCGCAGTTCATCAGATGCCCGATATCCAGCATGATCCCCTTGCGCTCAGCCCGGATTCCGTCCAGCAGACGGCGGGTCAGCTCCGGCTCGGTGAAGGTGAAGCCCGGCCACCACTGGTTCTCTACCAGGAAGTCGAAGGGCCACGCCCGGTCTCCCAGCAGGAGATTGATAACCTCCGCCGCCGCATCGATGACCTCCTCATGGGTGTGCCGCCAGTGGTAAGTGAAACCCTCCTCCACCGACACGTCGGACACGTGGAACACCACATAGCGCGCCCCCCACGTCACAGCTCGGTCCAGATCCTCCCGGTAGAGGCGCAGCAGGGTCTCCCGTCCCTCCGGGCCGCCGTAAAAGGACCGCCACACTTCCTCCGAGCCAAATTTCTCGGTCAGTGCGGCCCGGTCTCCCCGCCAGAAATCCAGCCAATCTGGATAAAAGGTCAGGTGGTAGCCCACGTGCAGCGCCTGCGGCACCGTGCAAGGCAGTTCCTCACCGCCCCATACCACCTCCAGGCCGTCACAGCCGCAGGAACGGCAAGCCTCCTCCAAGTCCCCATACTCCGTCAGGACAGAGGCGGTCATGGGCAGGCTCATCAGGGTATCCATTTATTTGCTTCCAGTGTTGAAGAATGGGGCCAGCGCCGCCGCCACCCCGCTGACCGGCATGGTCTGGAGCAGAATCTTGCCCGGCCCGGTTACCACGGTGTTGAACAGGCCCTCGCCGCCAAAGAGGACATTCTTGACGCCCTTCACTATTTGAATGTCAATGGTGCAGGTGGCATCCATCATGGCTAGGTTGCCGCTGTCCACCACCATGCTCTGCCCCGCCTGGAGCTCATACTCCACCGCATAGCCGTCGACCTCCAGAAAGGCCGTGCCGCGGCCGGAGAGCTTCTGCATAATAAATCCCTCGCCGCCGAAAAAGCCAGCTCCCGCTTTCTTTTGAAAGAAGATGGACAGCTCCACCCCCTGTTCAGAGGCCAGAAAGCCGCTTTTCTGCACCACTACGGGGTGGGCCGGGTCAATCTCCACCGCCTTAATGGACCCAGGGAAGCTGGAGGCAAAGGCGATCATCCCAGCTCCGCCCTGGGCGGTATAAGTATTTTGAAACATCGACTCACCGGAGAACATGCGGCCGAAGGCTTTGCCAATACCGCCGGCTCCGGTTTCCATCTTCATGTTGGGGCTCATCCACACCATGGAGCCCCGCTCGGTGATCATGGCCTCGTTGGCCTCCAGATCACACACCACAACGGGCATGGGCTCACCAATGATCTCATACTTCATAATGGGTCCCTCCTTATGTTTGGATGCTCCTAGTATATTACGGTTTCCGAAGGATGGCAAGTCCCGCCCCATGCACTTTACAAATTCTTTCCTTTCGTGGTATGATGGTATCATTCTTTCAAGGAGGCGTCGGACCATGGAGCTGACAAGGGAGCAGGCGCTGGCCCTGCTCAGGCAGTATAACGAGGAGCCCTTTCACCTGCGCCATGCCCTGACGGTGGAGGCCGTCATGAACTGGTTCGCCCGGGAGCTGGGTTACGGGGAGGAGGCGGCGTTCTGGGCCCAAGCGGGGCTGCTGCACGACTTGGACTTCGAGCGCTACCCGGAGGAGCACTGCGTCAAGGTGCGTGAGATCATGGAGGCCCGCGGGCTGGACTCGGCCCTCATCCACGCGGTAGTCAGCCACGGCTGGGGCATGACGGAGGGCGACGCCCAGCCGGAGCACGAAATGGAGCGGGTGCTCTTCGCCGTGGACGAACTCACCGGACTGATCGGCGCAGCCGCCCTCATGCGCCCCTCCAAGAGCGTGCAGGACATGGAGCTGTCCAGTCTGCGCAAGAAATTCAAGGACAAAAAGTTTGCCGCCGGCTGCTCCCGGGAGACCATCACCCAGGGAGCCCAACTCCTGGGTTGGGAGCTCAACGACCTGCTGGAGCGCACCCTCCAGGCCATGAAGGCCTGCGAGGCGGACATCGAAGCCCAGTGCGCCGCCCTCTGAGATCCACAAAAAAAGACCGTGTCCCCCGGCGGGGATACGGTCTTTTTGTCAAGCGTCGGTGGCCTCGGTGGCAATGCCCGCCCGCTCCTGGGCGATGTTCAGTGCGTGGTCGCCGATGCGCTCAAAGTCGGTAAGCAGCTCGGAGAAAATGATGCACGCCTCGTCTGAGCAGGAGCCCTGCTTCATCCGCTTCATCTGGTTGCGGCGATACTCCTCAGTCATGTCGTCCATCCGCTGCTCCAGCGCGGAAACCTTGGTGAGCCAGTCGGTGGGCTCGATGCTCTCCTGCTCCAGCAGGTCCAGCACCTCCAGGCAGACGGCCTCCATGCTCCTCAGCTCCTCCTGAGCCTCTTCGGAGAATTGAATCTTCTTCTTGTCCAGCATCTGGGTGTACTCGCAGATATTCATGGCATGGTCGCCGATGCGCTCGATGTTGCCGGTGATCTTGAAGTAGGCGCTGATGGCGGTGGAGTCCTTCTCGTTGGTCTCGTGCACGATGATGTTGGAGATGTACTGGGAGATCTCCTTGTTGAGATAGTCGATATACTCCTCGGTGGCCTCCGCGCTCTCCACGCGCTTTACATCCCGCTCCAGCACTGCCTGGAAGCTGGTGGCGATGTTCTCCTTCGCCATGCCCATCATGCGGTTGAGCTCCTGGCGGATCTGGGTGACATACATCGCGGAAAAGCCGATGGGGTGCTCCTGCTTGGAGGCAGGCATAGGCACCAGAAAAGCCAGGTGCATCCCCTCCTCCTTGTCCTCCTTGCGGTCGGGCAGGATGCGCATGGCGATCTTCACCAGATATCCGCCGAAGGGCAGCAGCAGCAGGGTGGTCACAATATTAAAGAGGGTGTGCATGTTGGCAATCTGCGCCGCCGGGTTGTCGGGGGTCATGGACTGCATAAACCCGGTCAACGGCGTGGCCATGCAGATGACGGTGAACAGAACGGTGCCGAACACGTTGAACATCAGGTGGATGATGGTGGTGCGCTTGGCGTTGCGGCTGGTGCCGATGGAGGCCAAAACGGCGGTGATACAGGTGCCGATGTTCTGTCCGAAGAGGACGTATACCGCGCTGTCCAGGCCGATTACCCCACTGAGGGCCAGCGCCTGCAGGATACCCACCGAGGCGGAGGAGGACTGGATCAGAGCTGTGAAGGCCGCTCCCGCCAGAATGCCGACAACGGGGTTGGAGAAGGTGCTCACCAGATTGACAAAGGCGGGCCATTCCCGCAGGGGCTCCATGGCCGAGCCCATCATCTCCATACCGATAAAGAGCACGCCCAGGCCGGCCAGAATATTTCCGTAGTGGTGAATCTGGGGCTTCTTCAAAAAGACCACCATGGCCACGCCCACAAAGGCGAACAGGGGAGCCACGGCGCCCACGTCCAGGGCGATGAGCTGGCCGGTGATGGTGGTGCCGATATTGGCGCCCATGATGATCCACACCGCCTGTTTCAGCGTCATCATGCCAGAGTTGACGAAGCCCACCACCATGACAGTGGTGGCGGAGGAGGACTGGATGACCGCGGTAATGCCCGCGCCCACCAGGATGCCCAGGAAGCGGTTGGAGGTCAGCCGCTCCAGAATGCCCTTCATGCGGTTGCCCGCCGCGGCCTCCAGGCCGGCGCTCATCATCTGCATGCCGTAAAGGAACAGGGCCAGGCCGCCCAGCAGCCCCAGGAGAATGCTTATGTCTAGGTTCACGTTCATTCCCTCATTTTTTACATTCTTTTTTCTGATCTCTTACCAAATGCCAGCAGTAGTATACCGAATGTAAAGTGGCGCGTCAACGGTATTTACAAGAACTTTACAAAAAGATTCGACCGGATCTTTACTCTTTTTTAATCTTCCAATTTCCGGCCAGCCGTTGCCTTTCAGCCGATTTTAGGCTATACTACCCTTATCCCGTTCGTTTGGCCTCCGGGCCCGCGGAACAAAAGGAGAATGTTTTTATGGAACAGCAACCGGCCAAGAAGCGCCGAGGCCCTGCAAGCAAGCTGGGGAAGATCCTGATCAACCTGATCGTCACCGCTGTGGTGGGCTTCCTCTACTTCTATGTGGCCCTGCCCCCCATCAACCTGCAGTCCAGCGATTTTTATACCTTCATCGGCATCCTGTGTGTGGTGTATGTCGTCAGCGCCCTGATCACCTCCGGCATGAATGTGGTCAGCAGCGGTGGAGGCCCCAAGGAGTACCTCCGCTTCATCAAGACCCAGTGCCTGCCTGTGGGCATCCTGTTTCTGGCCCTGATCGCGGTGGCCATCGTGGGCTCCGTCCTCTCGATGCCCCTTTTCCGCGCCGCGGCCTACCGGGATCTGCTCACCGTGGAGGATGGCAATTTCGCCGAGGACATCGCCGAGATTTCCTTTAGTGAGATCCCCACCCTGGACAAGGACTCCGCCAACTTCCTGGGCGACCGCCAGATGGGCACCCTCAGCGACATGGTCAGCCAGTTTGAATACTCCAACGACTCCACCCAGATCAACTACCAGGGCCGCCCCGTCCGGGTCGCCCCCATCGCCTATGCTGACCTCATCAAGTGGTTCACCAACCGCTCCCAGGGCCTGCCCGCCTATGTCATCGTGGACATGGTCACCCAGGAGGCCACTGTGGTGCGCCTGGAGGAAGGGATGAAATACTCCTTCTCTGAGCCCCTCAACCGCAACATCGTGCGCCACCTGCGCTTCCAATACCCCACCTACATGTTCGGCACGCCCCAGTTCGAGATCGACGAGGACGGCCGCCCCTGGTGGATCGCCCCCCGGGTGGTCAAGACCATCGGCCTCTTCGGCGGCACCGACATCAAGGGGGCCGTCCTGGTGGACGCCATCACCGGCGAGAGCACCTACTACGAGGAGGTGCCCACATGGGTGGACAACGTCTACACCCCCGAACTCATCATGGAGCAGTATGACTACCACGGCACCCTGGTCAACGGCTTCATCAACTCCATCTTTGGCCAGCGGGACGTGACCGTCACCACCCAGGGCTCCAACTATATCGCTCTCAACGACGACGTTTATATGTATACCGGCGTCACCTCAGCCAACGCCGACCAGTCCAACCTGGGTTTTCTGCTGTCCAACCAGCGCACCAAGGAGACCAAGTTCTATACGGCGCCCGGCGCTACAGAGAAGGCCGCTCAGGCTTCTGCCATGGGCGTGGTGCAGGATCTTGGGTATATAGCCACCTTCCCCCTGCTGCTCAATATCGCTGGCGAGCCCACTTACTTCATCCCCCTGAAGGACAATACCAACCTGGTCAAGAGCTACGCCATGGTCAATGTGGCCCAATACCAGATCGTGGCCACCGGCTCCACCGTCTCCGAGTGTGAGCAGAAGTATGTCCAGCTGCTGGGCAGCAAGGGCATCACCACGCCGGAGGAGCGGCCGCAGACCGAGGCCAGCGGCGTCATCGCCGAGCTCCGCTCCGCCGTGCTGGACGGCAACACCTACTACTTCATCCGCCTGGAGGGCGAGGAGGTGTTCTACTCCGTCTCCGCCTCCCAGAATGAGGTGGCCGTGATCCTCAATGTGGGCGACTCCGTCACTATTGAGCACGAGGTCCCGCAGGAGGGCAGCGAGTCGCTCATCCTGGACGGCTACACCATCACCAGCCACACCAGAGGCAGTTCTGCCGTTCCGGCGGAGCCCTCCGCCTCCCCCGAGCCGCAGACCGGCGCAGCCGCATGACACAGCGGGCGGACAGCAGTGCTGTCCGCCCG
>NZ_JH417746.1:0-7362 GCF_000239295.1 Flavonifractor plautii ATCC 29863 | reverse complement strand
GGGCGGACAGCAGTGCTGTCCGCCCGCTTTTTGCGAGGTGATTCCCCGTGATTCTCTCCGTCTCCCGCCGTACCGACATCCCCCGCTGGTACTCCGAGTGGCTCCTCCGCCGCCTGCGCGCCGGCGAGGTGCTGGTGCGCAATCCCTACCGCCCCGGCCAGCTCCGCCGGGTCCCCCTCTCCCCCGCAGTCGTGGACGCTATCGTGTTCTGGACGAAAGACCCCGCCCCGCTGCTCCCCTGGCTGGACGAGCTGGACGGGATGGGCTACCGCTATCTGTTTCAGTTCACCCTCACCCCCTACGGGCCGGAGATCGAACCGGGCCTGCGGGACAAGCGGGCCATTGTGGAGACCTTTCAGGTCCTGGGCCGCCGCCTGGGGCGGGGGCGGGTGCTGTGGCGGTACGACCCCATTCTGTTCACCGACGCCATCGGCCTCGCCTGGCACGAGGCCCGGTTCCGCAAGCTCTGTAAAGCGCTTTCCCCGTTCACTGATCAGGTGACGGTGAGCTTTCTCGACCCCTACCCCGGCCGTCCCATGGGCGGCCTGCGGCCCCCAAATGCCCTGGAAATGCAGGAGCTGGCGTCCATGCTGGGGCAAACTGCAAAGGAATATCACTTGTCAATTGTGGCCTGCTGCGAGGCGGGGGACTTCTCCCCCCACGGCATCGGCCGGGCCGCCTGTATCGACCGGGCCCGGCTGGAGCGCCTGTGCGGCGGGCCGCTGCGGCTGGGCCCCGACCGGGGTCAGCGGCCCGGCTGCGGCTGCTGTGAAAGCGTGGACATCGGCGCCTACGACACCTGTCCTTCCGGCTGCCGCTACTGCTATGCCAACCGCACCCCCGACCGCACAGCGGCACGGCGGGCGGAGCACGCCCCCGACAGCCCCCTACTGACCGGCATACCTAGCCCCGGAGATACCGTTACCGACCTGCCCGCCTGCTCCTGCCGCGATGGGCAGCTCCGTCTGTTCTGACCGTCATCCAGCCGTTCAGCAGACCCAGGGCCTCGGGCGACAGGAGCAGCAGGGCGCACAGGTTGGGCAGGGCCATCAGGCCGTTGAAGATATCAGCTAACTGCCACACCACGGCCACGTCGCCTACGCTTCCCGCCACCACGGCCAGCAGGAAAGCCGCCCGGTAGGGCCAGCGCCAGCGGTCGGTACCGGTGAGGTACTGGAGGCCCCGCTCCCCGTAGTAGCTGCTGCCCAGCAGAGAGGTGAAGGCAAAGAGCAGGAGGCAGACCGCCACAAAGACCACCCCGAAGCGGCCGAACACGGTGGAGAAGGCGGCGGCGGACAGGGGCGCGCCCACCATGGCGCTGGTGACGGTGCCGCTCTGAATGGCCAGCAGGGCCGCATTCTCCTGGTACACCCCGGAGGTGAGGATCACCAGGGCTGTGATGGAACAGACCGACAGAGTGGCAATAAACACCTCAAAAATGCCCCACATCCCCTGCTCTGCCGGTTCCTGTACGTTGGAGGCGGCGTGGGCGATGGCGGAGGAGCCCATGCCTGCCTCGTTTGTGAATACACCGCGGGCCACGCCGTAGCGCATGGCTGCGGCCATGCCGTACCCTATGCCGCCCCCCAGGGCCGCCTTGGGGGTGACGGCGCCCGTCACGATGCGCTCCAGCGCCTCGGGAATGGCCGCCCGGTGGCAAATCAGCACCATCACTCCGCCGCCGATAAACAGAAGGGCCATGCAGGGCACCAGGGTTTCGCTGACCCGCCCGATGCGCCCGATGCCGCCCAGGATCACCAGTCCGGTCAGCACAGCCACCACCAGTCCCACCGCCAGCCGGTCCCAGCCGAAGGCCGCCTCCAGGGATGCGGCGATGGAGTTGGCTTGCACCACATTTCCGCCCCCCAGGGAGGCGGCCACACAGCACAGGGAAAACAGGGCGGCCAGCGTCCGGCTGCCCACTCCCCGCTCCATGTAGCACATGGGGCCGCCCTGCCAGCCGCCGTCTCGGCTTTTCTCCCGGTAGCGCACCGCCAGGGTCTTTTCTACACATCCGGTCATCATGCCCAGAAAGGCGGACACCCACATCCAGAACACCGCCCCCGGCCCGCCGTAGAAGATGGCGGTAGCCACCCCGGCGATGGAGCCAGTGCCAATGGTGGAGGCCAGGGCGGTGGACAGGGCCTGGAGCTGGGTAAGCCCCCCGCCCTCCCGCCGCCTCTTCGGACGGAGCAGGGAGCCCAGCGTGGTTTTGAGCCACAGCCGGACGTGAAAGAGCTGAAAGAAGCCGGTCCGCACCGAAAAATACAGGCCGCTGAGTAAAAAGAGGCCCAGCAGCCACGGGTTCCAGATGAAATTTCCCAATCGCTCGGCAAAGGCCATGTCCACACCCCCCTGTTACACATATGCCGGAGGGGGGAGGAACATGTCTCCCTTGTCAAGGGCGGTTTTCCCCTTTATAATAGGGTCAAAAGGAGGGCGACATCCCATGTTTGACTTCCAGCAGATCAGCCGTTACCGGGAAAACAACCGCCTGGAGGCCAAGCTGGCCACCGGCGGGCTGCCCAGGAGCATCTGGGAGACCTATTCCGCCTTTGCCAACACCTACGGCGGCGTCATCCTGCTGGGGGTGGAGGAGCTGCCCGACCACACCCTGCGGGTGCAGGGGCTGCTGGAGCCCCGGGAGCTGGTGGACGAGTTTACCGCCCTGCTCCAGGACCCGCGGGTGGTCAGCGCCAACCTGCTCACCCCTGGCGACATCCAGGTTCTCCACGTCGACGGCGGGGATATCGTGGCCATCACGGTGCCCCCGGCGGAGCAGGATCAGCGCCCGGTCTACATCGGCGGCGACCTGGCCCGCGGCTCCTACCGCCGCAGCGGCGACGGGGACTACCACTGTACCCGGGCGGAGCTCAACGCCATGCTGGGCGGCCGCTCCCACTGACAGCAGGCCCCCGGCCACCCAGTGGCCGGGGGCCTGTCAGATTTGCGCCAGCACGTCCAGCAGAATATGGCTCCACTCCTCCGGCCGCTCCCGGAAGGGCAGGTGCCCCGCGTTCGGCAGGGAGAGAAATGCCTTGCAGGGGGCCGACAGGGTATCGTAATAGGCCGCCGCCAATGGATAGGGCGTGGTCCAGTCCCGTTCTCCCGCCGTCAGGATGACCGGCACCCCATAGCGCGGCGGACAACCGTCCAGGGACAGGCCCCCCAGCAGCTCCTCATAGAGGGCGGCGTTGGCCGCCAGCATCCGGTCAAAGCAGAGCTTCCACCGCAGGTCGTTTCCGGTCAGCTCCGGGGCGGCCAGTCCCCCCAGCGGAGACGGCCCGCCGTACTGGGGCGGCAGATACCGCTCCTTCCGCCGGCGAAACCGCAGCAGGGTTCCGGCCCCCGCCCGGTCCAGCCGCCGCAGGGCCAGCACCTGCTCCAGCTCCTGCGCCAGCCGTTCCGCGTCCTCCTCCCGCCCCGCCCTGCGGGCCCTTCGGATGGCCTCCGCCGCCGATACCTACTCGGACCGCTTGAAGTCCACCATCTGGCTGACGGGGAGCCAGGCTGAGAGCTTCTCCGGGCGGCGGAGCGCATAGAGCCCGCCCAGCAGGCTTCCCCAGGAGTGGCCCAGCAGGAACAGCCTGTCCCGGCCATACCGGGCCCGCAGGGCGTCCACCAGCTCGTCCAGGTCGGAGAGCAGCCGCTCCACAGTGGGCGGCGGGGCGGCCGGGTCCCGGTAATAGGTGTTCCCGCTGCCCCGCTGATCCCAATGAACCACGGTGAACGCCGCCTCCAGCGCCCCCTGCCACCGGCAGGCGGTGGCCCCCAGGGTGCTGCCCGGCCCGCCGTGGAGCACCAGCAAGACCGGGTTGGCGCGGCTTCGCCCCCGGACGCGGATATACTGCTCGATGCCGCCGATGGGGAGGTAAGCCGCCTCCTGCACCCCGTCCGCCGTGCGGATGGCGTACCGCCCGAACCGCCCCGGCCTCATGGAGCCTCCCCCACGGCCGCCAGCAGCTCCTCCACGCATCTGCGCTGCCGCTGGACGATGTCCGCCATGTTGTCAATGGTGATGCGGGCCAGGGGCGGCACCTCCTGTCCCTCATTGCCGGCGCGGCCCCGCTCCAGGGCGGCGTACTCCGCCTCCAGCCGCCGCCGCTGCTCCTCCAGGGCCAGCCGCACCTCCGCCGGAGGCAGCTTGTCTGCCAGTGAGAGGGCGCTGTAGAGTGTGGTGGGATAGAGGGCGGAGGAGGCCCGCAGGGCGTCGGCGATCAGGGTGTGCAGATGGCTCCGGCCCGCCTCGGTAATCCGGTAGACCGCCTTCTGCCGGTGGCCCGTCTGCTCCACCCCCGCCAGGGCGATGCAGCCCTCCCCCTCCAGCTTTTTGAGCGCGTGGTAGATGGAGCCCGGAAGCACGCCGCCCCACCGCTCCGCGTCCGCCCCGCCCAGCTTCTGCTGGAGGTCGTAGCCCGACATGGGCCCCCCGTCCAGCAGTCCCAGCACCAGAAGTTTTGTCATAGCGTCTCCTCCTCGGTCTATATTCAACATTGAGTATACAACAAAGAATATATTTGTCAAGAGGAGACAGAAACGCCGGGCGGCCCGTTTGGGCCACCCGGCGTTTCTATTTTACAGGTTGGCGTCCAGCACTGCGGTGTAGCTGGCCTCGGGCATCACGCCCACCTTGCGGTCGATCTCCTTGCCGTCCTTGAGGAAAATCACGGTGGGGATGCTCATGACGCCGAAGCGGACAGCCAGCTCCGGCTGCTCGTCGGTGTTGACCTTGCCCACCAGCACCTTGCCCTCGTAGCGGTCGGCCAGGCCGTCGATCACCGGAGAGAGCATTTTGCAGGGGCCGCACCAGGTGGCCCAGAAGTCCACCATCGCCAGCCCGCTGGCGGTGGCCTTGTCGAACGCCTCGTTGGTCAGATGAATAAGTGCCATAATTTGTTCCGTCCTTTCTCTGTATCGCCTTATGATGAATTAGAGTGTGTCTACGTATTCCGATGCCCGGTGGCCCGCCACCTGGCCCTCCCCCACGGCCTTGGACACCTGGAGGGGCAGGCCGGTACAGTCCCCCGCGGCGAACACGCCTGGGAGGTTGGTGGCCATGTTCCGGTCGGTTTTGATGTAACCGCCCTCCAGCGCCAGGCCGGGGAGCAGGTCGGCGGGGGCCATAGAGGGGCGGAGAATGAACACACCCTCGCAGGGGAGGGTCACGCTGTCGGCCCGCAGGGCCTCCACCTTCTTCTCCCCCAGCACCTCCAGCCGGACGGCCTTCACGAAGGGAATATCGGAGTGCAGGCCCTCCGGCGGCCGGTCGCTGACGTAGGTGACCCTGCATCCCAGCTCACGCAGGTAGTTGGCCTCGTGGGGAGCGTCGGCGGTTTTGCCCACCACTGCGATCTCCCTGCCCCGGTAGAGCATCCCGTCGCAGGTAGCGCAGTAGCTCACTCCCGCGCCCAGCCGCTCCGCCTCGCCCGGGTACTTCTTCGCCCGCACCACGCCGGTGGCCAGCACCACGGCGCGGGCCTGCTCCACCTCGCTGCCGATGCTCAGATAGTATGCGCCGCCCACGGCCAGGAGATTCAGCACCCGGCCGTCCCGCCGCTCCACCCCCATCTGTCCGGCGTGGGTGCGGAAGCGCTCCAGCAGTTCGGGACCGGTCACATTGTAAAAACCCAGATAGTTGTCGATGCGGCTGGTCTTGTAGAGGGGATTGTCCCGGTCGTCCCCGCTGACCACCAGTACCGACTTGTTGCGCGCCCTGGCCTGGATGGCGGCGGACAGGCCCGCCGGGCCGCCGCCGATCACCGCGATATCGTACACTGGTATTCCTCCTCCCGGTCGCCGAAGAGGGCGGAGAGCACCGCCGCCACCTCCGGGTTGGCAATTTCATAGTATACCTCGTTGCCCGACCGGGCGGCCTTGACCACCCCGGCGGCCTTGAGGCGCATCAGGTGCTGGGAGATGCAGGACTGGGACTGGCCGGTGTTGGCCTCCATGCAGCCCACGTTTCGGCAGCCGCACTTCAGCAGCCCGCGGACGATCCGCAGCCGGAGCGGGTGGGCCAGGGCCTTCAGCAGCTCCGCCTTCTCCTCATAGAGGGCGGTGGGATCGCTCATGTCGCTCACCTCATCGTCAATTTCTAATATTATTATATTCAAATATTCTAATATGTCAACCCCTTTTTCCAAATTTCTCTTGACAGTTTGGCCGCCTCTGTTTATCATGGTAATTCGTTTGGCTGTCAAATCATTTGAGCGTCAAACAAGCCTACATCAGAAAAGGAGCTCAACCATGCACGAGACCACGACCAAGCGCCCCGGCCGCGCCGGGAAATACATTCGGCGGGCCCTGCTCGCCCTGGCGGCGGTGATTCTCGCCGCCGTGCTGGTGCTGCTGGCCCTGTTCCAAGCCGAGCTGCGCACCCTGAATACCATTGAGCGGGTGGACGACACCGACCTGTTCACCATGACCTATCTGGGAGACTACGGCCTGGACGACTTTCTGGCCCAGGGCGGCGCCTCCAACGACAACGAGCTGCTGGACTTCCTGATGCAGAAGCTGCTCAAGGGTCTCCCCCTGCGCTTCGACATCCCGGATCTGGGCTGCTCCACCTTTGCCGCCGAGACCCCGGAGGGCGACGCCATCTTCGGCCGCAACTTCGACATGTACTACTCCCCCGCCCTCTTTGTCCGCACCGCTCCGGAGGACGGCTACCGCTCCATCTCCATGGTCAACCTGTCCTACATCGGCTTTGGGGAGGACAAGCTGCCCACCAGCCTGCTGGACAGCCTGCTCACCCTGGCCGCCCCCTATGTCCCTCTGGACGGCCTGAACGAGAAAGGCCTGGCGGTGGGAGTGCTGCTCATCGACACCGAGCCCACCGACCAGCAGACCGACAAGCCCGACATCACCACCACCACCGCCATCCGCCTGCTGCTGGATCGGGCGGCCACCGTGGATGAGGCGCTGGCGCTGCTGCGCCAGTACGACATGCACGCCTCCGCCAACTCCTGCTATCACTTTCAGATCGCTGACGCCGCCGGCCGCGCCGTGGTGGTGGAGTACATTGGCGACGAGATGAACGTGGTGGAGAGTCCCCGGGCCACCAACTTTCTGCTCACCGAGGGCGACTGGGACTTCGGCCGGGGCCAGGATCGCTTCGCCGTCCTGGAGGAGACCATGGAGGCCAGCGGCGGCGTGCTCACCGAGGAGGAGGGCATGGCCCTGCTCCAGGCGGTCAGCCAGCAGCCCCAGCCCGGCAAGGACAGCTCCACCCAGTGGTCCTGCCTCTACAACCAGGTGCGGGGCACCGTGGACATCGCCGTGGCCATGGACTATGACAGCCTCTATCACTTCGCCATCGACGAATAACCGGCACGGGCCCGCCGCATATGCGGCGGGCCCGTG
>NZ_JH417745.1 GCF_000239295.1 Flavonifractor plautii ATCC 29863 | reverse complement strand
CCCGTGGGCGGCACCCCCTGCGGCGGCTGAGCCGGCGCTGAATTCCATCGAAAGAAGGCGTTCCCTTGCAGTACGTGCTCTACTTCCTCATCGCCATCGGCGCCACCACGGTGGGCTCCCTCACCGGCATGGGCGGCGGCGTCATCATCAAGCCGCTGATGGACGTGCTCCACGGCTTTGATGTGCAGACCATCGGCGTGCTCTCCTCCCTGACGGTGTTCTCCATGTCGGTGGTGTCCATCGGCAAGCAGATGCTGGCCCGTACCAAAATCCCCTTCGGCACCGCCATCCCCCTGGCCCTGGGCTCGGTGGCGGGCGGTCTGGCGGGGGAGAAGCTGCTCCAGGTGATCGTGGACGCCCTCCGGGCCAACTCCGCCGTCACCGTGGTGCAGAACGTGGTGCTCTCCCTGCTCATCCTGGCCGTGTTCCTCTACATGAAGAACAAGAGCCGCATCCCCAGCCGGGAGCTGCGGGGCGTGGTGGTGTCCCTGCTGGTGGGCGTCTTCCTGGGCATCTGCTCCTCCTTCCTGGGCATCGGCGGCGGGCCCATCAACGTGGCCCTCATCATCTACCTGTTCTCCTTTGACACCAAGACGGCCACGGTGTGCTCCCTGGTGACCATCCTCTTCGCCCAGATCTCCAAGCTGACCACCGTGGCCCTCACCACCGGCTTCGGGGTGTTCGACCTGTCCATCGCCCCTGTGATGATCGTGGGCGCCATCGCCGGCGGCTTTATCGGGGCCAGCCTCAACAAGAAGTGCTCCGAGGCAGCGGTGGAGAAGGCCTTCAACGCCGTCCAGCTCCTGGTGCTGGCCATCTCCATCTTCAATATCGTCCGCAATCTGGCCGCCTGAGGCGGCTGCCTCTCCGTGCAGGTCCCCGGCTTGACAAAGCCGGGGACCTGTGCTATGGTTGAGAGCGTATCACAGCAAGGAGAACAGCCAATGAACTTTCATCTGACTGACAAACGGGTAAAAAGACTCCGCTCTGCACAATCCGAACCGGTGAAACATTGTGCAGAGCTGCGCGGCTGAACCGCGGTTGGGTTTCATCGGGAAGCGGTAGGGCGGCCCAGAGGGCGCTCCGGCTTCCCGTACCCATTTTGCAGGCGATGGACGATGTTTCGTCCATCGCTTTTTTGGACCGCAGAGGAGCGCGGGCAGAGGGGCGAGGGCCCCTCTGCCCGCTTTCGTTTTTCAGAAAGGATGACAAGCAATACCATGAGTTTGTTGGAGATCACGGGGCTGACCCACGCCTTTGGCGGGCAGCCTCTGTTTCAGAATGCCGCCTTTGCCCTCCACCGGGGGGAGCACGTAGGCGTGGTGGGCCGGAACGGAGCGGGAAAGAGCACCCTGCTCAAGCTGTGTACCGGCCAACTGGTGCCCGACGGAGGGCGGATCGTGTGGCAGGGCGGTATCCGGGTGGGCTGCCTGGACCAGTATGCCGCCCTGAACCCGGAGCACACCATGGGGGAGGTGCTACACGGGGCCTTCCGGGCCCTCTACGCGCTGGAGCGGGCCATGACAGAGCTGTACGACCGGGCGGCGGAGGGCGACGGGGCGGCCCTGGCCGCCGCGGCCCGGCGGCAGGAGGAGCTGGAGGCCCGTGGGTTTTACGAGGTGGACACCCGTGTGGAGAAGGCGGCGGCGGGACTGGGGCTGGCGGAGCTGGGGCTGGACCGCCCGGTGGGGGAATTGAGCGGCGGCCAGCGGGCCAAGCTGCTCCTGGCCAGGCTGCTGCTGGAGGAGCCGGACGTGCTGCTGCTGGACGAGCCCACCAACTTTCTGGACCAGGAGCAGGCGGCGTGGCTGGCGGACACGCTGACCGGGCTGGAGCGGGCCTTCCTGGTGGTGTCCCACGACGCCGCCTTTCTGAACCGGGCCGTCACCGCCGTCTGCGCGGTGGAGGGGCGGCGCCTCACCAAGTATCCGGGGAACTACGCCGCCTATCAGGCCAAAAAGGAGTGCCTGGAGGGGGAGCGCCTCCGGCAGCATACCGCCCAGCAGCGGGAGATCGCGCGGACGGAGGCCTATATCCGCAAAAACCGGGCGGGCCGCAACGCGAAGATGGCCCGGGGGCGGCAGAAGAGGCTGGACCGTCTGGAGCGGCTGGCGGCGCCGGAGGGCCGGAGCGCCCTGCCGGTGTTCGAGTTCCATCCGCTGCCCGCGGGCCGGACGGGAGACCTGGAGGTGGTGGGACTGTCGGTAGGGTACCGCAGTCCGGTGCTGGAGGGGCTGGACCTCTCCGTGCATGCCGGACAGAAGGTGGTGCTGACCGGGTTTAACGGAGTGGGAAAATCCACCCTGCTCAACACCCTGGCGGGCCGGCTACCCCCTCTGGCCGGGCGCTTCCGCTTCTCGGAGCAGGCGGCGCTGGGCTATTTCCCCCAGGCCCTGGCCTGGACGGATGGAACACGGACGCCGGAGGAGCTGGTGACCGGGGCCTTTCCCACCCTGGACCGGCAGGAGGCCCGGAGGGCGCTGGCCCGGTGCGGCGTCCGGCAGGAGCACGCCATCCAGGCCGTGGCGACGCTGAGCGGCGGCGAGCAGGCCCGGGTCAAGCTGTGCCTGCTCACCCTGCGGCCCTGCAACTTTCTCCTGCTGGACGAGCCCACCAACCACCTGGACGGGGCAGCCAAGGAGTCCCTGGCCCGGGCGCTGGACCGGTTCCCAGGCACGGTGCTTCTGGTGTCCCACGAGGCGGACTTCTACCGGGCTTGGGCGCAGCGCGTGGTGGAAATCGGGGGAAAGGGGCGATAGCATTTTTCCGCCCCCTGTGGTAAAATAGAGCGTGGTAAAGCGAGGTGTATCTATGCCGAGAACAGCAACGGTAAAGCGCCTGACCTTCCCGGAGGGGCGGCGGGTGCTGGCCATCAGCGACATCCACGGCAATCTGCCGTTTCTCAAGGGCGTGCTGGCCGCCGCCCATTACGGCCCCGATGACATCCTGGTGCTGGTGGGCGACCTGGTGGAGAAGGGGCCGGACAGCCTCACCACCCTCCGGTTCATCATGGAGCTGGCGGAGCGGAACACGGTGTACGGCCTGCGGGGCAACTGCGACAACCTGGTGAGCGAGTTTGTGGCCGCGCGAGGGGAGGAGGAGCGGTTCTACCGCCACTATGTGGACGTGTGGCGGGACCGCTGTCTGCTGGTGCAGATGGGGCACGCCGCCGGCTTCGAGACCCGGGGGCCGGAGGAGCTGCCCGCTCTGCGGGAGGTGGTGCGGGCCCGCTTCGGCCCGGAGCTGGCCTTCCTGGAGGCCATGCCGGAGATCCTGCTCACCCCCGACTATCTCTTCGTCCACGGCGGCGTGGCCGACGAGGCGCACCTGGAGGGGCTGGACGCCTGGAAGTGCATGAAAAACGACGACTTTCTCTCCCAGGGACACTCCTTCCGGCGGTGGTGCATCGTGGGCCACTGGCCGGTGACCCTCTATCACCCCCACGTTCCCTCCGCCGCCCCGCTGCTGGCGGAGGGGCGGCATATCGCCTCCATCGACGGCGGCTGCTCCCTCAAGGTGGACGGCCAGCTCAACGCCCTGGTGCTGCCGGAAAGGCCCGGCGGGGCCTTCTCCTGGTTCGCCTACGACGGCCTGCCCACCGCCGAGGCCCTGGACCCCCAGGCCCCGTCGGCGGACTCGGTAAACATCCGCTGGGGCCGCAACGCCCTGGAGGTGCTGGAGCGGGGGGCGGAGCTCTCCCTCTGCCGCCACCTGGAGACCGGCCGGGTCTTGGAGGTGCTCACCGAGTATCTCTATGTGGACCGGGGAGTGACCCGGTGTGAGGACTCCACCGACTACCGTCTGGCGGTGCGCCCCGGCGACACCCTCTCGGTGGTGCGGCGCATCTCCGACCGGGCGCTGGTGAAGAAGGACGGTGTCACCGGCTGGTACTTCGGACGGCTGGCCCACTAGGTGCTGCCATCCCGGCAGAACGGTCGCAGCCAACAACAGAACTCCGTTATGGCGGGCTGATCGGTACGAATTTTTCTCTTGACAACCAAAAGAAAAATAATATAATAATAGTAATTATTATTATTTAAGGAGAATCAATATGGATATAAAAGGGACGCGTACCGAGCAGAACCTGTGGAATGCCTTCAGCGGGGAGTCTATGGCCCGCAATAAGTATCTCTTTTTTGCCGACAAGGCCCGGCAGGAGGGTTATGCTGAAGTGGCCGAGCTCTTTGAGCGGATGGCACAGAATGAAGGAGTCCACGGCAAACTGATGTATCAGAGGCTGTGCGGCATCGGCAGCACGGCGGACAACCTTCAGGAGGCGATGACCGGGGAATATGGGGAGTGGACCAAGCTCTATCCCGGCTATGCCCAAACCGCCCGCGAGGAGGGGCTGGACGAGATCGCGGTGCTCTTTGAGCAGATTTCTCAAATTGAGAAGGACCATGAATTCCGTTTTATGAGTGCCTTGGCAGGGCTCAAGCGCAACCATCCGGCAAAGGAGTCCGAACCCATGTCCCAGGAGCAGGTGGTCACAGTAGACGGTTACCGCTGTGTGTTCTGTGGCGCTGTCTTCGACCACCGGCCGGATGTGTGCGGCGTCTGTGAGGCCATTGGAGCCTTTGAGCCGACAACATACCGGAAAAAGGTGAGCCGGTAACCAAATAGAAGAAAAAAGCTTGACTTATCAGATTTGTGCTGATATACTATCAGAGCCGCTTTGAATGGGAACGAAGCGCGGAGACGCCTGAGAGCAGGGCAGCAGCAAAACACGCAGACTGAGAGCAGGCCGGACGCAGTCTGGCAGCAGTTTCAGCGGAGTGTTGAGCCGTTGGCCGTCGCGGAGGGTGCGCAGCGCGACAAACAAGTGAGGGAAACCTCCTCCCCCGACAGCGAGCCCGTAATGAAGGAGTTGAAACTACATGCATGCGATCATCGAGACCGGCGGCAAGCAGTACAAGGTGACCGAGGGTGATACCCTGTTCATCGAGAAGCTGGCCAGCGAGGCCGGCGAGAACGTGACCTTCGACAAGGTTCTGGCTGTCATCGACGGCGACAAGATCACCGTGGGCACTCCCGTGGTGGAGGGCGCCAAGGTGGACGCCTCCGTGGTGAAGAACGGCAAGGGCAAGAAGGTCATCGTCTTCAAGTACAAGCCGAAGAAGGGCTACCGCCGCAAGCAGGGCCACCGTCAGCCCTACACCAAGGTGACCATCGGCAAGATCTCCGTGTAAGATGACCACCGTCATCTTTCACATGGAGGGAGAGCGCATTGTGGGCTTCACCGTGCAGGGCCACAGTGGCTACGCCGATGAGGGAAGCGATATTATCTGCGCCGCAGTCACCAGCGCCGTCCGTCTGACCGAGTGCGCCGTCAACGACGTGCTGGGCCTGGGGGCATCGGTCAAGGTGCGGGAGAGCGACGCTTCCATCACCATGAAAATCCCCGGCGGCCTGAGCGAGGCCAATGAGACCACCTGTCAGACCCTTCTGGCGGCTCTCATGGTTTACTTTGCCAGCCTGCACGAGGAGTATCCCGACCATATCAGCGTGATGGAGGAGGAATGACCTCCGTCACGGCGACGTTTTTAACACACAAGTTTGGAGGTGTGACACCATGCTGAACATCGGTCTTCAGTTCTTCGCCCACAAGAAGGGCGTCGGCTCCACCCGCAACGGCCGCGATTCCGAGGCCAAGCGTCTGGGCGTGAAGCGGGGTGACGGTCAGTTCGTCCTGGCCGGCAACATCCTGGTCCGCCAGCGGGGCACCCATATCCACCCCGGCGTCAATGTCGGCAAGGGCAGCGACGACACCCTGTTCGCCATGAAGAGCGGCAGAGTCAAGTTTGAGCGCCTGGGCAAGGACCGCAAGCAGGTCTCTATCGTTGAGATCGCCCAGTAAATATGGGTAAACTAGCCCCGGACGGATTCCCGTTCGGGGCTTATTTTATCGGGGCGCAGGCTCCGGGCGGCCGCAAGGGCCGCCCCTATGGGACGAGCCACCCTGTGGCAAGGAGGTTTTTATGGCAGCACCCTTTGTAGATACCGCCCGCATCACCGTCAAGGCGGGCAGCGGCGGCAACGGCGCGGTGGCCTTCCACCGGGAGAAGTACGTGGCCGCGGGCGGCCCCGACGGCGGCGACGGCGGCCGGGGCGGCAGCGTGATTCTGGAGATCAACGAGCATATGTCCACCCTGATGGACTTCCGCTATAAGCGCAAGTATGTGGCCGCCAACGGCATGGACGGCCAAGGCAAGCGCTGCTCCGGCAAGGACGGGGAGGATCTGGTCATCAAGGTCCCCCGCGGCACGGTGGTGCGGGACGCGGAGACGGGCGAGATTATCTGCGACATGTCCCAAACCGACCGCTTTGTACTGGCCAGGGGTGGGAACGGGGGCTGGGGCAACAAGCACTTCGCCACCCCCACCCGGCAGGTGCCCCGCTTTGCCAAGGCGGGCCTGCCCGGCCAGGAGCGGCAGGTGATTCTGGAGCTCAAGCTGCTGGCCGACGTGGGCCTGGTGGGCTTCCCCAATGTGGGCAAGTCCACCCTCCTCTCTGTGGTGAGCAAGGCCCGGCCCAAGATCGCCAACTACCATTTCACCACCTTGTTTCCCAATCTGGGCGTGGTGTATGTGGAGGAGGGTGTCTCCTTCGTCCTGGCCGACATCCCCGGCATCATCGAGGGGGCGGCCGAGGGGGCGGGCCTGGGCCACGACTTCCTGCGGCACATCGACCGCTGCCGCCTGCTCATCCACGTGGTGGACGTGTCGGGCAGCGAGGGCCGCGACCCGGTGGCCGACTTTGAGGCCATCCAGGCCGAGCTGAAGGAGTACGGCTCCGGGCTGGAGAACCGTCCCATGCTGGTGGCGGGCAACAAGGTGGACATTGCCGCTGACCGCTCCGCTCTGGAGGCCCTGAGAACCCATGTGGAGGGCCTGGGCCTGCCCTTCTATGAGATCTCCGCCGCCGCCCAGCAGGGCACCCGGGAGCTGATGTACGCCGCCGCCCGGGAGCTGGAGCACCTGCCCCCCATCACGGTGTACGAGCCCACCTATGTGGAGCGCCCGCCGGAGGTGGACATGTCCGAGCCCCTGGAGATCACCCACGAGGACGACACCTGGCTGGTGGAGGGCCCCTGGCTCCAGCGGCTCATGGCCAACGTCAACTTCGGGGACTACGAGTCCCGAAACTGGTTTGACAGGATGCTTCGCCAGTCCGGCCTGTTTGACCGGCTGGAGGAGATGGGAATTCAGGACGGGGACATCGTCTCCCTCTATAACCTGGAATTCGAGTACCAGCGGTAAAGCAGAGCGGCCGGTCCGGCTACGGACCGG